>CALWAB010000098.1 GCA_944372745.1 uncultured Clostridia bacterium
TATTTTCTTCATTTTCTATTCTATCCACTTCATCTTGTACTTTAGCAAAAATATTTTGCAATATTTCTTCTAAGGGTATTATATTAAATATTGATGAAGTACTCATTCCATTATCAAAAAGTTTATAAATAGTATCATTATTAATAAATAGTTTTTCTGGCACATCTTTATTAAATATTGCAGAAATTTCATCTAAAAAATCAATTTTTTCTTGATTTTGAGTGTCATATTCGCATTTTTTTACACTTTCGTCATTCTCTAAATTATTTTTTGTGTAAGTTTTAAATGTATCAAAGGCTGTTTTATTCTGTCCATTTTCACATTTTTCGTTGTCCTGTGTGCAATCATCTTTTCCTTCGCTTTTATTTACTATATTATCAATATTATTGTGTGACCTTTTTTCTATTGTTTCATTTAAAAAGCTTGCATTTTGTTCTTCATCATTTACCGCCACATTTTCTTGTTTATCATATTTAACATTTGTACATAGGTGTGTGACATCACACATAAACATATCCATGCAAATTTTACTGACAATTTTACACCGCGTCCCATTGATTAATACATAGCCTTTTTTATATGCTCTCATAAAGCCATCGGCATAACCCATCGCCACTACTGCTATAGTCATATCTTGTGGGGCTACAAACTCCGCGTCATAGCCTATTGTCTCGCCACATTTTACATTTTGAGTTTTTACAATTTTTGCTTTGAGTTCCAAGGCTGGACTTAATTTAACTTTATCTACTTGGTCATATCCATACATTGCTATACCAACTCGCACCATATCATAGGCATATTTTGAAGACTTCAAAAATGCAGAAGAATTACTGGCGTGTATAATCATTTTCTTTAAATCACTTTGCGGAATTACACTTAGCATAGAAAGAAATTTTGCATTTTGCCTTTTTAATTTGTAACTATTCTTATTGTCTGCTGTAGCAAAGTGGGTATAGATGCCTTCAATTCTTACATAAGGACATTGCTTTAATGTATCATATATATTTTTTAATTCACTTTTACTTTTTATGCCCAGTCTATTCATACCGCTATTTATTTTTATATGCACATAGGCACGCTTGTGCATAGACATTGCCATTGTGATTATATGTGCCACATCGTCTATTGTATCAACTGTCAAACGAATACCTTTTTTAATCAAATTTGGCAAATCAACATAATTACATTTACCAAGTATAAGTACACGCTTGTGTATTTTCAATCTTTTAATTTGTATTGCTTCTTTGGCGTTTGCTACTGCAAAAAAATCTACCAAGTCTTCAATACCTTGACAGATTTCTATACCGTGACCATACGCATTGGCTTTAACAACTGCACAAAATAATTTTGGTGACAAATTTTTTAATTTTATTATATTTTGACGAATTGCATTAATATCAACATTCTTTTCTATCATACATATTATATATGATTTATATATCTTAAGTGTGTTATCAATTATTTTTATGTTTTACTTTCCCCCACTTTAAGCGACTATTATTTTTCATAATTTATAAGTCATTCGTCACTTCTTTTTCATCAATTTTTGTGGTTTCATTGTTTTTGTCTTTAATGAAGTCCTCTACTGTTTTTGTAAAATCTTGACCAAGCAAATACTCGCACGCATTGTCTAAAGTAAGTTCATAAGTTCTATCTAAATAATTTTGAAATGTCTCTAACATTTCATATTTTGTTTGTTTACTTTGCGTTTCATTAAATCGCTTCATCCATTGATTAGCAACAACTCGTCCAACTACATACCTAAACATATAAGCACTATGTTTGCCACTATCATTGTGCATTTTGTCTATTCTATCTATAAGCCTATCTTGTTTGTCTTTTTGTAAATTATGTATTAACTTATTTAAACTTTCATAAGTAACGGGGTAAGAAAGGTTTTCCATTATATCCGTTTCTTCTCTTATTAAATTAACTTCGTTTAACAAACTTGTCTGTTGTCCATTTTCATAATTTTCTAAATCTACATTTGTGTATAAACCTTTTTTTACTAAAAATTCATTAAATAATTGTTCGGTAATAAGACTTTCAATTTCTATAATACAATCTTTTCTAAAGTCCTTTTGCGCGTATTTATCTATTTGAGATTTTGTTGCATTCGAACGAATCATTTTAATTAAATATTGGTGATGAGAACTGAGTGCGTGACTAATTTCGTGTGCAGTAGTTCTAAGGTCGTCATACGAATTGTGCATATATACATTTAATTCTAAAAACGACCTTCTGCCACGATGATTGACATTGCTTGAATGTGAGAAGTTTTGCCCTTCATAAATAAAGTTAATATGTTCTCCCCCATCACTATCTATAAAAAACGGATGAGTCTTATCTAAGATGGCTCTAACCTGTTCCGCTTTATGTGGTATATACAATGAGAAAAATTCATTCATATATGTTGATAAGATTTGCTCATTTAAAATAAACTCTCTATCATAATTATTAGGCATTGGTTTAATTGACTTTTCAACTTTTGAAATTAAATCAATTACTTTAATATTGTCTTTATAGGGTTTGGTTATAAACTTTAAAAAATTGTACGCATCTGATTTAGCACAACTTTCATTAAACTCATTTGCATATTGTTTTGTTATTTTTAATTTTGGCATTATCAATATCTCCAATTATTTAATTATATCATAAAAATATAAAATATAATCACTTTTTTAGTAATTGTAATTTACAGATGATTTATCATTTTGTTTTTTAGTATTTTTAATTAAAAAATTTATATAGTTTTTTATTGTAATCTTATTATTATAGCAAAAGTTTATGCTTAACAATAAATTATTGCAAACTTATTTAATTAGCAACTCATTTTCACTATTAATTGTATTCAGTTCTTTGATAATAACAAAAAAGCAACCCATTTATGTGAGTTGCTCTTTGGTGCGATCGAGAGGACTTGAACCTCCATGTCGTTAGACACAAGATCCTTAGTCTTGCGCGTCTGCCAGTTCCGCCACGACCGCTTACGAATGTAAGTATATCACATTATTCTAAATTAAGCAAGTATTTTAACAAAAATTTATTTCACAATTTAAAGTAAAATCTATATTTTTTTAAATTAACATTCTCATAAAAAAATTATAAGAAAATATAATTAATTATAATTAAATTGAAAAATTTTGTTAAATATAATTAATCTGCTTAAGTATTTAAAAATGTTTTGTAAAAATATTAATAAATAACTCTTAAGATATTTTGCAAACTTTACTATATGTTTCTTTAAAATATTTATATTTATTGCAAGTACCTACTATCTTTTATTGTAATTAATTACAAAATAAAAAACAATATTGACGAACATTGAAAAGCGTGCTATAATACAAAACACTAAGGAGTCAATAATGGACAACAAAAGAATGACTAAGCTAAAAGAAGTTAATGATAAATTTTTTAGTGGAGTTATTGAGGAAAGACAAGAAAGCGGAAAAGATATTAATGAAGTATTAAATTTTCAAACAATGTTTGATGAATACATACAGGACAATGACCCTTTAGCTTTTATATTAAGCGAATTAATAGACTGCACTATGCAACTTCGCACTTTATATGAAAAACAAAATGATAATGCAAACATTATGGATATGATAAATGAAACATTTCAATCGAATCTCAATAACAATTTATCAAAATACGGCAATAATCACCAAAAATTTGTGAAAGCAAATCAAGAAATGATTGCTGAATATACAAAGACCTATAACAACATTCGCAATCTTAACAAAAAAATAGATGAATATTCAACTAAGCGTATTTCCGTTTTGAAAAAAATAAAAAAGAACCTTCCTGAAATGGATGATGAATCGCTTACTACTTTACAGCAAGTATATTTTGCTTTGAGTAATGAAAGTTTATACAATAAAGAAATTTTAAATGATATGTTAAATGATGTGCGTCATAAATACAATCAAGATATGCAAGCATACAACAAAATACTTGAATCTGTTAGAGTGTCCACTATGTGTGAGCAGAGCAAAATTTAATTTAGTAGAATACGCCAGTACCTAAGATTAATCTACATAGATTAATCTTTTTTATACTTAAATTTTTATAATTTGACAAATTTCGAGTTTCGTACTATAATAATTATATGGAATATTTAATAAAAAAAGATTACAAATTAGATAAATGTATTGAGATTTTTGAAAATAATCATAAAAATTTTGTGTTTGATAAAAATAGTATAACTGACCCCATTTATACAAAATTCGTATGCACTTTAGATGATGAACCCATAGGATATGCGGTAGTATATCCACATAATGACTTTTTAACACGAGAACAATTTAATTGCAATTACTCGCCTGAAGACGACAGTATTTATATTTGGCATATAGTAGTACATTCTGCCCATTGTGGTAAAGGGGTTGGGAAATTCATAAATAACGCTATTCTTAATGAATACAAAGAACACCCTATATATTGTGTAGTTGATAAAAATAATACACCTTCCCTACTATTGCATAATAAACAGGGATTTCAAATTGTAGCAGAATTCACACAAGATTTTCACGGCAATATGACAACTTTTGCACTTTTAAAACACGATTAAGGATAAAATATATGAAAATTTTAGTTTTTACTGACATTCACGGAAATTATGAAATATTAAAGGAACTATTTAACACTGAAGATTTTAAGCAAGCCGATTTGAGAATATGTCTTGGAGATTGCATAGACCTTGATATGCAAAATAATGAATGTCTGCATTTACTTAAAGAAAGTCAATGTATATGCACTTATGGAAATTATGAAGCAAGGCTTTTTGATTGGTTTAATGAACCTAGCAAAAACTTCGAAAAATTCATTCAAAAAAATAAAGAAATTAAGGCAAGTTTAGACGAACAAAGTTTAAATATTCTAAACTCGTTTACAAAAGAATTCATTTTAAATATTTGCAAAACTTTCAAATTTTGTCACTACAAGTGGGCGAATGACAAAGAACTTGTTATTAGAGAAGAACCTACATACAATCATATAACGAGCATTTATAAAAATGATGATTATGATTTTATTATATGTGGGCACGACCACAATTCATACAATTATATAGAGAATAATAAACAAATAATTTGTATTGGTTCTTTAGGTTTTAAATGCCCTGCCCCTTATCTTACTATAAATGTGAATATTGACACTGAAACATTTAAAAAATTAAATCCTAATTATATTGAATATTGTAACCATTCCAATATAGAAGTTATGCCTAATTCTAATTTAAAAACATCATTTGACAAATCAAAAATTTTATACGAAGATAATGATATCAAAATCACTTTGAAATATCTTAAGTACAATTTAGATGCCTTAAAAAATATCTACAATACGCCAAAATTTCACAAACGGAATTTTGAATTAAAATTTTCGCATAATTGAAACAATAAAATATTTATAAGAAATGGAAAATTCTTTAGGAAACAATTCATTTATATTAAAAATACCTGCACTGAAATGCAGGTATTTTTATTAAATTTATATTTTGTCACTATCAAAAACGCTGTATTTGTCAGTTGAAATTTCTTTTGTAGGATTGTAGATAGTATATGTATTTCCATCCTTAGACTTTACAAAAGCTCTTTTCACTTGAAAAGGTCTTGACTTGTTGTCACATTCAATAATAGTGGTAGGACTAATATTCAACATTCTTGTGTCAACTACCCTATCAAATTCATTATTAATTACATTTTTGAAGGCATTGCCTATACTTGTTTTGTATACAACATTTAATGAATAGAGTACTTTATTGTCTTTTGCTAAGAATACATCACTTTTGTACTGTGCTTGTTCGTGTGGGGAAATTAAGCGTATTTTATTGGCAAAAAGATATACAACATCCAAGCCTATGACTGATATGTCTTCACAATTACATATTATGATTTTTGCTTTATTGAGATTAGCCAAGGCATCATAGTTGCCTTTCTTTAATAATTGTCTTTTTATAAAATCATTATCTACGCGTTCGGAATGTTCACCATTAATAACAACGATTGGACTCAAAAGAAATGTATTTAATTCATCATACGACAATTTATCAACTAACGCATTTGCTAAAAAGACCGCATCTTCTTGTGGTAAAACATCTTTAAAATTCTCAAGAAGAGATTTATGATAAAATTCCTTATTCCTTACTAAATTTGCTATGTTAATCACTTCCATCACCTATTTTCTATAGTTTATCACACAATATGCACCTTGTCAATACTAAATATCATCACTCGTTGCTATTAATATACTATTAAAATTAAAATTTTATTCGCTTTGATTAAAGGTTTATTTAACTTAACAAATTTTTCATTTAAAATGAAATAAATTAAAATATATAAAATTCAAAAAAACTAACCATACCCCAAACAAAAAATGACCTCTATAATAAGGTCATCTAAGTCATTAAAAATTATCTTTAGCAAGTTCAAAGAATGCTCTTGGATGGCTACATACTGGGCAAACTTCTGGTGCTTCTTTTGCATAAGTTCTATAACCACAGTTTCTACAAATCCATAATACTTCTTCATCTTTCTTAAATGTTTCGCCTTTGTCAATGTTTTCAAGAAGTTTATTGTATCTCTTTTCGTGGTCTTCTTCAATTTTTGCTACGCCATCAAACATTTTAGCAATTTCTTCAAAACCTTCTTCGCGTGCAACATCTGCAAAACTTTTGTACATATCTGTCCATTCGTAATTTTCACCGCTTGCTGCATCTATAAGGTTATCTCTTGTAGAACCAATGCCGTGAACCAATTTAAACCACATTTTTGCGTGTTCTTTTTCATTTCCTGCTGTCTCTTCAAAGATAGCAGCAATTTGTTCATAGCCTTCTTTTTTTGCTTGACTAGCATAGTATGTGTATTTATTTCTAGCTTGGCTCTCGCCTGCAAAGGCTGTCCAAAGATTTTGTTCTGTTTTTGAACCTTTTAATTCCATAATAATATTCTCCTTTTTAAAGCAAGTTATTATAACATATTTGAAAATTATAAGCAAATAATTTTAGATATAAAAAAATTGAATTTGCATAGTTTAAACCGCATTAGATTATTTTTATGGATTGTATTTTGAGCGTTTAGGGTCTTTAGGAATAATCAAGTCTTTTTCCTTACCATTATTTGATAAAACTACATATTTTCTATCTTTAAGAGAATCAGGCAAGTATTGTTGGTCTACATAACCACCATATAAATGAGCATATTTATATTGGCTTGTTTCTTCTTTGGGTGCGTAAGTTTTATCTTTTAAATAAACTGGTATTGCATCATCCTTATTGTCTTTTAAATCACTCTGCACCGCTTCCATTGCTCTAATCACTGCATTAGATTTAGGTGCAAGGCAAATGTATATAGTGGCATGACACAGTGACAATTTTGCTTCAGGGAGTCCTATATTTTTGAGTGCTTCCATTGCACTGACCGCTACGACCATTGCATTGCTATCTGCCATACCCACATCTTCGCTGGCGTGGGCTATGAGCCGTCTAGCAATTATCATCGGGTCACACCCGCTTTCTATCAATCTTAAACAATAGTAAACCCCTGCATCTGGGTCACTACCACGCAATGATTTACAGAATGCACTCAATAAATCATAAAATAAATTTTCATCTAATGCCAAACTTTTCTTCTGCAAGCAATTTAATATTGTTGTTTTGTCGACTACAGTTCTACCTTCGTCATCATAAGGTGAAGTCATAACAGCAAGTTCTAATGTATTCAACATTGTACGCACATCTCCATCACTTGCATTTAATAAATGTTCCCTTGCATCATCTTCTAAAAGCACATTATAATTCTTCAAGCCTTTCTCCGCCGTCAATGCCCTATTCAGTGCTTGATTCAAATCTTCTTTTGTAAGTTTTTTAAATTCGTACACTATGCATCTAGACAAAATTGCTCGCGTAAGTGCTACATTGGGGTTTTCAGTAGTTGAACCGATGAAGACAATGCTCCCATCTTCAATACTAGCAAGTAAACTATCTAATTGTGCTTTATTAAAGCGGTGACACTCGTCAAGCAATAAATAAGTGCGTTTACCATACATATTCATTCTATCTTTCGCTTGCTTAATGACTTCTTTGACATCTGCCACCCCACAAGATACAGCATTGAGTTTAGCAAATTCCCCACCACAAGTTTTAGAAATGATATTGGCAAGCGTAGTCTTACCACATCCCGGTGGCCCCCAGAATATCATACTCGTCACTCTGTCCGCACGAATTGCTCGCTCTAGTGGCATACCTTTTGACAAAATGTGTTGTTGCCCATAAAATTCATCAAGCGTTTCGGGACGCATACGCTCCGCTAGCGGTGCATAACTTTTACCGCTTGTGTTCATTGAAAATAAATTGTCCATTTTTATCCTTCTAACCTATTTATTATAACATAATTGTGAAATTTAGACAACTTTAAAAATATTAATTTTGAATATTGGCTTCAAATTTATGCACAAGTGCCTTGAGATGTGGCCGATTGTCTAAAAGCAAATAGGTTTGTGGAGCAATAAATTCATTGCATTGTTTTAAAATTTCCTTAGTTATAACTTCTTTAAACACATCGTAACTTTCTATAGGTATTACATAGCACCCTTTTCTTCCC
>CALWAB010000099.1 GCA_944372745.1 uncultured Clostridia bacterium
TTATGACATCTTCGCTCTTAAAATCTGCATAATTTTCACAATATTTTCTTACTTCATCTTCTATTTTTTTAAAATCTGCATCATTTGTCACACTTAAATTGTTGATTTCTTCTAATGTCATATAACACCTTTTTATAATTATAGCATACAGGCTCACTTTTGTAAAGAGCAAACTATTAGTATTTAAATGAATATTATTATTTAAAATGATAATCAATTTTTATCAAGTTTAAATTATATTCTTATCGCTAATTACAAAAAAACTTATGCAATATAATTTTTCGAAAAATGAAAATTATAAATACATAAGTTTGCTTAAAATTATCTTTTGTTCATTTCAAAATCTACTGATTTAGAATGTTTGCCACCTTCAAACATTCTATCCACTTCTTGTGCTGGTTTATAGGTATTATTAAATTCATCAAGTTGAATCCCATAGATATCCTTAGGTCCATTGACTACTAAGAAACCACCTTTCTCTATGTTCATCTTTTCACCCCAAGGTGCCATAAATGAAATATCTTCATTGATTTGTACTGCTTTGACTGGGCCACCCTTTGGTCTATGATAACCATCAGCATCTTTCTCGACATCATATTTTTTTCTAAATGTCTTGTCTGGAACAATATATTGTTCGCCGTCTGGATTTGTAACTATCCAATCAGGTTCTTCTGTTTCAGGGTCTTCTTTGACAACATTCTTTGTTTCAACAAGCCCATTTTTCATTTGTGTGATTACTTCTTGACCCACTCTGCCTTGTTCTGCTCTCACTCTAGCAAATTTTTTATATTCCTTTAGGTCTGCCCCATTTTCTACCATTTCACTGACATAGTCTTCTACATCAACTTCTTTAAATGCCATAATATAATTTCTCCTTATAATCTATAAATATAGTATATCTTATTTTCCCCAATTTGTCAAACTATTACACATTGTATTCTTTTAAAACATTTTCATCAATTTTATAGACTTTATCACAAGTGGAATGTATAAAATTCATATCGTGAGATATTATCAAAATCGTACCTTTATAATTGCTCAATACCTTCTTCATAAATTCTTTGTTCGCTATATCAAGGTGATTAGTTGGTTCATCTAAAATGATGAAATTTGCATCACTCAAAATAATGAAATTCAATTTTATTCTCATTCTTTCGCCAAGTGATAAGTTTTTAATTTTAGTTTTAAAGCGTGTTTTATCAATATTCATATTTATTAAGTTTGTAATAAATATTCGCCTATACTCAGCGTCTCCGCCATAAGACAATTCTTCTATCGTCTTATCTTCGTCTAAATCATAAATGTCTTGCTCCATAGTCGCTATCTTAAGACTTCCAGCACGGCGAATAATGCCATTATAATTATTTAATTTGCCTTGTATAAGTTTTATAAGGGTGGTTTTACCTGCCCCATTATTGCCAATTACGCCCACTCTGTCCCCTGACAAAATCTCAAAATTCATACCTTTGAATATTAACTTATTTTCATTGTAGGCAAAGTCTACATCTTCACATTTAACCGCAACCTTTGATTTTAGTGGATTGACATCAAAGCGGTATTTTATTTCTTTTTCTTCTTGTGGTTTTTCTGGAGCTTTGTCTATTTGTTGCTCAAGACGACTAATTCGACTAGCCACTGTTTGATTCATTTTCTTTGCGTGCACCATTGCCTTTGTCTTTGTTTGCATATAACCGCTTTCATTCCCCTTCCCTTGTCTACCTACATCTCGCTCTGCTTTATCAGCAAATTTACGAACAAATTCAATATTTTCTCTTATCTCACGCACCTTTTTAGTATACGCCTGATACTCACGCTCTTGGCTCAATCTCTCTAGTGCCTTTTGTTTTACAAAACTCTCATAATTGCCTTGATATTCAATTAAATCGCCATTCTTTATTTCTATAATTTTGTCAGCAATTTCATTTAAGAAATCTATGTCATGTGACACCGCAATAACTGTGCCATCAAATGCTTTGATAATTTTTACAATAATTTCCCTTCCAGCCAAATCTAAATGGTTAGTAGGTTCATCTAATAAAATAATTTGGGGATTCTTAACATACTCAATAGCGAAAGCAAGTTTTGTTCTTTCACCACAAGAAAGGTTATCCACATTGTGAATATTGCCTCCAAATTGCATTAACTTAAGATAATGCAAAAGTTTTCCACATTGCTCTTTATCTGCAATAATATCATCTAAGGTATTAAACCCAATAAATGATGACTGCTTTAAGTATGAAATATGTCCATATACATCACATACCCCACTATAATCAGTATCTAAGCCTGCAATAATATTGAGTAATGTTGATTTGCCAACTCCATTATCACCGACTATTCCTACCTTCTCGCCATCATATATACACAAATCCACACCATTAAAAATGGTCTTCTCACCAAATTCTTTATATAATTTCGATAAATATAACATAATGTACCTCCTTGTGTTTCCGCATTAGGTACAAATTCATTAATTTAACTACCAAAAATACACAATTACACTGTTAAAATGTGTAATTATATTGCTAAAATTATTTAATATTGTTTATAAAACTTTAAGCAATAATTCATAAATTATTATGGTTAATGAACATTTAATAAACTAATATTATTTTTAACTAAATAGTTTTATAAAATCCATATAAAGTTGCACATTTTTTGTTTTTAAAATTGCAATAATAAAACAAAAATGAAATATTGGACTAAAATATTTTGTATATATAGGCGTACAAACACTTATCTATTTATGGTCATATTAATTGCTTAAACCACAATTAGTTATGATATTATAAGATAAAGTCTTTTTAGCCAATACCTTTACCTAGAAATAGCAATTTTTTTATCAACTAGTGTAATTTTAAAATGATAATAATTAACAACACTATATACTTATAAAAGTTTTAGTTTATTTTTACCTATGCGGACAAATTCTAACCTGCCTTATAAGGCTTAACTATCTTTGTCCGCCCTACCTATGTAGTGTAATTTAATTTGCTAATCTAAAATTATACCTAAATAACAAATTAATTATAGTTTACCTAAAAAAAATGAAAGGACGACAAAGATATATTAATCACTTAATACTATCATTATCATTCTTCCACCTCCAAATTTATTTAACTATAGTATACAGCATACTTTTTGCTTTGTCAATATGTTTTTTAAATTTTTTGTGTCATTACATTTGTAATCTTAAAGATTACTTATATGAAGATACTATTATTATTCAGTCTTAAATTTTTGTTAAATATTCCTCTAGCACATTGATATACATATCTCTAGGCTATGTGAAGAACTCAAAATATAAAAAATGAACTACACCTTATGCTATACTAAAGCCATAAAGATGCAAACTATTGTAAAGCACTATCACTACAATAAGTCCATTAAAAATAAAAAACATAAAAAATTTATTGCATTTATCAAAAATATTGACTAAGAATAACATATTATGTATAATATGTTAAAGGAGTAACGCTTATGGAAAATAATATGGATAAACACAAAAGGACTAAAAAAATACTTAAAATTGTGGGCATTTTAATGATTATTGCCGCTATAGTTTGTATAGTCTTTGGCTTCATCAGTTTTTCTAATGCTTTAGGTGGCTCTGAACCTCCTAATCTATTCTTTCTTCTTATGATAGGTTTTCCATTACTAGTAGTAGGAATCTTCTTGACGCTTATGGGGTGCCAAAAAGAAATTGCCCGTTATATCAAGAATGAATCTGTCCCTATCTTCAATGAAATGGGACAAGAAATTAAACCTGGTGTATCTGGCATCACTAAAGCAGTAAAAGATGGCTTGAATAGCGATGAAAATTCTCAAATTGTATGCGAATGTGGGCAATATAATGATAAAGACAGCCTATATTGTAGTGCCTGTGGTCGTGCACTCAAAAAGACTTGTCCAATGTGTGGGAACGGCTTGGAGCAAAAGGACAAATTTTGTAGCAAATGTGGTTATAAGGTAGAAGATAAATAATAAATGCCTATTGAAAAATTAACTATATTAAAATCAAAAAAATTCCTTTTGCCCAACAAATCAAAAACTTTAAATTGCATTATTTGGTTTACTTCACAAAAACAAGACTACTTATTTAAATACTCAAAAGATGACACTTACAAGTTCAAGACTATCGCCAATGAAGTGTTAATATCTACCATTTGCAAACGGTTAAATTTGCCTTGTCAACAGGCAAACTTTGCGTCTTTTCGCAAAGTAACAGGTGTAAAGATAAAAAGTTTTCTTAACGAAGGCGAAGAAGAAATCCCTATCTATAATATTGTCAATGAAGTTTACATACAAAAACTAAAAAACATAATGGGTGACAATTTTATTGAAGAAGTCATTATTCCAATGGACATAGAATTATATTCAAAAAAGAATAAAGACAAAATGACAAATAAAACTGCTTTACTTAGTGATATTGACACCCAACTGAGTTATCTCATAGATTGTCATTATAAAACGCGTGATTGCTCACCTGATGTGTTAAAATTTATTGACAAAAAATTTGATGATATTTGGGAACTTTATGAAAAATATGATACCCCAATGGCAGATAAAGAACTATATGACACAATTATTGATTATTCACAAAAAAATAATCTTAAAGTAGATAAACAATTAAAGTTGCAAATATGTCAGGAACTCATTGCCGACTATATTACTAATCAACAAGATAGACATTTAAATAACATAAGCATAATAAAAAACAAAGACACCATTCGCTTAGCACCAATGTATGACAATGGACATTGTTTGAAATTTCAAAATAATTTTAATCCACATAAAAGGCAATTACAGTTGACAAATTTTACTTATGAGGCCATTTCAACTAATAATATCTTAAAAAGAAATTTATACTCATTCAATCAACTTTTAACAAAATACAAAGATGATTTTATTGAAACATTTATCAAAGAGAATAGCCCCGTACTAGACTTACTTGTTCCCAAATATTCAAAAGATAAAGATTTGTGGATTAAAGACTATATGCAATCTAATTTCAAACTTATGTACGATAATTTAATAAATCTAGAAAATGAAATGAATAAATCTCAAGATTTAAATAGACAAAATTAAATTTGCTAATAAAATTTTTCATTTCTTTTTTTTATTGTACAATATTTCTTTGACTTAAAATCTATATTATGTTAAAATAATATGCTTAAGATAAATAAAAAGGAATAATGATACTATGACGCATATTATTGCAATAGTAGGTAAATCGGGAAGTGGTAAAAGCACTTTTTCTAACTTATTATCAAAAAAACTAAATTGTGAAATATTGTATATAGATAAAATTGGTCATAGCATTTATGATGACCAACGCTTTATTGATTTTGTCAACGACCGCTTAGGTTCAAAATACTTAAATGACCAAGGTAAAATCAGTGACCGAAAAAAAATTGGCAATTACATTTTCTCACATAAAGGTAGCCCTATTGTTGAGGAATTTAACACACTCACTTGGTCGCTCATGGAGAAAATTATAGACGAGAAATTGGCACAATGTGGCAAGTATGTGATTATGGATTGGTTTAATCTGCCAAATACAAAATATTTTGCACAAGCAGATTACAAAATACTTACCAAAGCTAAAGACGAAGAAAAACGCATTCTTATGGTAAGGCTTCGTGACAACATATCAAAAGAATATTTAGAAAAAAGAGAAAACAATGGGATTTCTTATAATGAATGTGACTATGACTTTGTTATAGAAAATGACTATGATACCATTGACATAATTGATAAGGCAGAAATAATTGGAAATATTATATTAAAAAAATTACTATAAAAAGACTTTTTAAGTTATTTAAATAAAATAACCAATAACAAAAAGTCTTTTTTGATTAAATAAACTTATAAAAATTATTGCTTGCTTTCTAAATCAATAAAGTAATCTACGCGTGCTTTTATCATCTTTAATATTTCTAACTTATTTTCTTGCAAATATTTTTTAAAATCGCCACAACAGTCTTTATGTATGAACACCCCACTAAATGGATCAAAATAAAATGGATAAAGTCGGCAAACCATAGGACGAAAATTGTATATCGTACATTTACCATCTTTGTATGCCTTGCAAGAATTATCTTCATTCAATTTTAAAATATATCTATTTACCCGTCCTCCCCCCTCCCCCCTCGCAAACCTTCTATACATACTACCATCTCGTTCTATTATCTATTACATAAATCTTATTTCTTTTTTAT
>CALWAB010000100.1 GCA_944372745.1 uncultured Clostridia bacterium
TAGTACTAAAATAAAGTGCTTAAGTTGGGGCTAAGTACCTAAACAAAAGATCAAGGCTGTACGCTAGTGCTTTAGTATTAATTGTAGTAAAGTACTCAATCAAGATTAAGCCAAGGGGATATTACTCCTTAGAAGTGAGTATATATTGAATTTATTTTAACTTTATTTAAACAAAAAACTTTAAAATTTAAGCGAATATTAGAGGGCAAATTGCAAATAATATCTATAAATAAATATTTTGTCTAAATTTAAAATATATGTTAAATTATTTGACTTATTTGTGATTTTTGTGTAAAATTGTTTTGTAGAATAATTGAAGGAGTAAGTTATGATAAAGAGTACTAGAACTGCAAAGATAGTCATAATTCTTGCGGTAATGTTATGTATATGCGTAGCGGTTGTTACTGTGGGCACATTGTCTGCACTTAGAGATTCTAAGTCCGCGACTGGTAGTGTAACATTTAATCTAGCAGATTATGATTTGTATGTACAACAATCAGCGCCTGTCAAAGGTGTAATTGCACCGGGGAAAACGGGATATACAAATACTATGAAAGTTGTTAATTCTTATAAGACAACTGATGGAACATTATATGGCACACCTACGGATAATGGGGCCATTGAGGCAATGGATGCAGTTTATATTAAATTGACTATTACAAGTATTGCAGTAGGTGATACTACTTTGACAGTGTCAACTTACTCATATGCTGACGGATATTTGACTATAGCATCATCTAATGGGCTAGAAATCAAACTTGATGCGAATGCTGGGACTGGGCTATACTGGTACACATCTAATAATAATATTTATTTGATGAATGGTACTTCATCAAGTGCTACTCAAACTACACTTGCTTTCTCTAGCAGTGCAGAGAGTGAAACTTCTGCTAGTGTAAGATTCGCAGTATCAATAGCAGAATCTGGAGTTAATAACGGATTTAATGGCAGTGGTTCAAATTCAAATCAAGTAAATCAATACCAAGGTGAAGATGTAGTTATTAATTACACAGTATCTTGGGGAACAACATTAGAGAATTTGGAAGCCGTTACTATTGCTTAAAGGTGAAAAAGCGTAAGATTGTCTTATGCTTTTTTTGTACTAAACTTGACAAGTGTCGCTTATAGATCTATAGGGCAAGTTAAGATGTTTACTAGTTTCACATCCTAAGACTATAGGTGCAGTCGACTTGCATAATACTAGTCGGCACTACTTGTAATTAAACAATAGAATATAGGTGCGTACAAACAGGACCACTGTGTAAGTAAGCTCCCACCCATAAGGTGTGTGCGATGGCGCTCCGCTGTGACTTAGGTTGAGTATCTAGGTATAATTAGTACTTAAATAATATACTTTGTGCGAAAGCACAAAGATATAATTTAGTGATGTTCTTAGTACTAATGTTGGCTAGAGTTACTTGCCAAGACCACAGGTCAAGGGTACTTGCGTACGGCATTGGTCATTACATTAATAGAATAAATAAAGTCAGTGTCGGTACCAACTAAGACCACGCCATAGGGTGGCATCATCCTTGTCCTTGTCTAGGGTTCTAGGGGATGAAATCCCCTAGAGTACTAGCGTACGGCAGTGGTTACCACCTGTGATTAAACAACAAGGTGCGTACAAACAAGACCACTGTGTACGCCAGTACCCACGCCATAGGGGGCATCACTCTTGTTCTTGTCTAGGAGTGTAGGGGGATGAAATCCACCTACAAATTTCAAAAGGGATATAAAATTATATCTAATGAATAATATACAAAAACGAAGGTGAATTGCCTTCGTTGTTTTATTCTTTGATATTAGATAATTCGCTCATTTGTTTGTTAATATGGTGTAGAGTAGAGAAACATTCTGTGTAGGCTTTAGCCACATTGAGACGCAATATGTCAAGTGCATTGTGGATATCTTGTGGATTTTGAGTTTTAATAGCATTTTTAAAATTATCATTTATAATAGAACATACATTGTTTAGATAACTATCAATATCATATCCTTTTCCATTGAGTATAAATTCTGTCGACATTGTCAAATATTTAAATACCATATCATTAGTACTGAGTGCGGTCTTAATCATTTCTTCGGCACGAGTGTTTGCAAGCAGTCGAGCATCTATTTTGTCTTGTTGTACAGTAGTATCTTGTCCTAAGTAAACGCAAGAAGATATTATAGCATTTATATTGTAATTAAATTTTAGTATTTTCACAATATAATCATCGCGAGAAAGGGTGCGCGCAATCTCTTTTAATTTGTTTTTATCGTTTTGTGCCTGTTTTAAATCGTGAATCAATTTGGAAAAATCAATTTCTTGTCGTGAGAACGCAGGGAGTGCACGCAAATGATTTGGACTACGAACATAATTGTCAATCTCTATAATGGTGGAATTGTCACTCTCATTGTATATAGTTAACAAAGCACCAAGATTGGTAGAATAATTAACAATACCTTTTGTCGTTTCATTGTTTAAATTGCTGGCATTTACTTCGCAATCTAATATAGAATTTTTTAACATATCTACTTTTAAATAGGTTTGACCATTGACATCAATAGTAGGGGTACTATATAAATATTTTTTTAATTTTTCTGTGTATGATTTTTTAAAGTCTGTCATTTTTGTACACTCCTTTGCATGTAATTATTTATGCTTGATAATACTTTTAAATTAGATTCAATATCATTATTTAAAAAATTGGGATTGTCTTTAGGAAATTCGTATGGGAATTTAACAAGAGTATATTGTTTGCCTGCATAGTAAATATCGCCAAATAAAATTTTGTTTAAATCTTTACTTTTCAAACTTAACGAATTTTTAAGTATGGACACATAATCATTTTGCAATTTTTGTCGTGCTGTTTTGATTTTTTGTTTTTCGTCAAAGAAATCTTTTGTGTTTATTGCATTGATAGGTGTTGCAGACACAAGGGCGTCCAATGTGAAATACAACTGTGTGATTGTCGACACAAAAAAATCTTGTTTCAGTATTTCAATAGTGTTTGGCTTATTTAAAGAATTTGCTAGAAGTGAAATATTTATAACGAGACCACTTTTTTGAGTATTTGCAAAATTATAGTAGTGCAATGATCTCAAAAGTTCTTGTATTCCCAAATCATAAGAGGCAAGACGCATTTTCGTGAGTAGGGCGACAAATTCTTTGTCGTTTCTTTTTTGTTGCTTGCCATTTAATATTTCATCAATGACATCATCACTGATGAATGACTGTCTTTTTTCAGTAATAATATTAAAATACTTCATAATGCTCCTATATGTGTGCATATTTAAATATGTAAATATCTACATAACTACATATTCACATATTTACTTATTCACATTGATATACATTTACAAATGTACATTTATTATATCAAAAAAAATATCACTTGTAAATAACTAAATCAAAATTTGTGTGCGATGGCACAGGGGTGATGCCCGTGCGTATTAACGCACTAAGATTATTTTAATTTGTTAAGAACTAGGCTTGGCTATTGTCACACGCCAAGACCATAGGTGCAGGAGTACTTGCGTACGGCAGTGGTCTTTGATTGGTACCTAGACATAATTTAGTACTTAAATAATATACTTAGTGCTTGTCAAAGCAATAAGAAATATAATTTTTAAGTTATAAGTACTAAAGTCGGCTAGAGGTACATCCCAAGACCATAGGTGCAGGAGTACTAGCGTACGGCATTGGTCACCACTTTGAAAGAATTTATAAAATAAGTATTAGTACAAACTTAAGACCACGCCTTGGTGGGGCATCCCACCTCTAGGGTCTTAGGGGATGAAATCCCCTAGAAATAAACAAAGTGATGTAGGGGGATGAGTAGTCTCCTTGCATTTCTAGGCTGGAAATCCCCTAGAAAACAATTTGTCTATAAAAATTCATTGTAAATAGATTAAATTATGCTATAATAATAAATAAGGAGAAAAAAATATGCTTGCTATAGAAGTGGCAGACGCTAAAAAGACCTATGACAATAAAATTGTAGGCATAGAAAAAGTTACCTTTAATATAAAATATGGTGAAGTTTTTGGCTATATAGGTCCAAATGGAGCTGGCAAATCTACAACTATTCGTGCTTTAATGGGCTTATTAAGACTTGATAGCGGACTTGTCAATATAGAAGGTCACGACTGCTTTACGGACGGAGTCAATGCACGCGAAAATGTGGGCTATGTGCCAAGTGAGTTGAGTTTTTATAATTCAATGACTGTCCGCAAATATCTTGAGTTTATGATGAAACAAAAAGGGCGTGGCTTTGAACGCATTGATGATTTGTGTACATATTTTGAACTCAATCAAAATAGAAAAACAGGTGAATTGTCACTCGGCAATAAGAAAAAACTTGCCATAGTGTGTGCACTCGCTTGTAGCCCTAAAGTACTGATTATGGATGAAGCTACAACAGGACTTGACCCTATTATGCAACAAAAATTCTTTGAACAAATAGAGAAAGAGAAGAAGAAAGGCACTGCCATACTCTTGTCTAGTCATAACTTGAATGAAATTCAGCGTTGTTGCGACAGAGTGGGAATAATAAAAAATGGCACACTTGTGGCAGTGAAAGAGATAGGCGAATTTAAGTCGAAACTTATGAAACGCGTTACATTTGAAACTAAGTATTCGCACCCTGAGATAACAATAGACGGCGTGGAAAATTTGAAAGTAGACGGAAATAGGTACGAATTTAATTATCACGGCGATATGAAAGCACTAAATGACTTTATAGCAAGTCTAGATATTGTAAATGTGTCCATTGTCGATGTGGACTTAAATGAAGAATTTATGCGTTGGTATTGAGGTAATTATGCAAGGAGAAAGATTTAGACGAGCAACTAATTCACTATATTCACTAGAATTTAAGTTGCAAAGGAAGTCTACATTTTGGTGGATAGGGGTTTTAGGAGTATTGATGATTTTAGAGTTATTGCTCTATCCACTTGTTGATATGTTGATGGGGACTATTCCTGAAGATATTTTAGAAGAAATGGAACAAATGGGAATGAGTTTTGAATTTCCTAGCGTCACCGCTTACTTTTTGATGCAAGGGGCACAAGTTCTAGCCTTAGGTGGTGGGCTATTTTTGTGTTGTTATTGTGCAAATACTATAATGCGCGACTTTAGAGGCAAGCAAAGCGAATTGTTGTATACAAATGCCTTGTCACGCCAAGATATCGTACTGACAAAATTCGCAAGTGCTGTGACAATGGTAGTGGTATTTAATGTATTAATGCTGGCTATAGAACTTGTGTGTATGTGTATTATAGATATTAATGGCATCTCTATAGTGCCAATACTTGCAATGTTTTTGTATAGCATAATTCTACATTTATTATTAGTTACTATCACATTTTCAATTTATTTGCTTAAGAAAAAGAGCGGTTATGGCATAGCCATAGCTATACCATTGCTCTTGTATTTCTTTGGAGCTATTGCATATGCGGTGTCGTTAGATGTGCCATTTTTGATGTATCTCACACCTTATACACCATTCTATGAGATAACTGCGGAAGCACCATTTGATGTAAATTTCTATTCATTTATAATTTATGCTGTTGTGGCAATAGCACTATTTGTGTGGGGATTATTAAAATTTAAAAAACGCGATTTTGCGTAAAACGGAGAAAGATAAATGGTTTGTCCTAATTGTGGAAATAAAATTCCAAAGGAAGCAACTCATTGTGCCTATTGCAAATTGAGTGTCGAAAAAATTGTGTCGGCGTCCAATAAAGAAGCAAAGCGGGCATTGAGGAATAGAGAAAAAGACAGGGTTGTAATGAGTACCTATCGACCTAGTGATGTCAATAAAACCAAATTGTTGCTTTTGAGTATTTTTTTAGGCTGGGCAGGTGGACATTGCTATTATGTAGGTAGAATGGGGCGTGGCTTTACAATATTATTGTGCTTAATAATAGGTATATGTTTTGCGGCTATTCCTGAGACTTGGACATTGCACGCATATTTAAGTGGTGTTGTGGCAGGGGCATTGGGGTTTGCTTGCGTATTTACTTGGTGGATGGACATATTAAATATTTGTCTTAATCGCTTTAAAATACCTGTAGTGCTTAAAGGCAGTGAAATGCCTAAAGATATGGATAATTAAAAATAATGGAGCAAAATAATTGCTCCATTTTGTGTGTAGACAAAGGGGATTTTCTAGGGGATTTCATCCTTATATGAATGGGAACTACCCGTTCCCCTTCACCCTTTAGGGATGTGATGCCCCACCGTGGCGTGGTCTAAAGTTTGTATTAGCCCTTACTTTATAAGTTCTTTCCAAGCAGTGACCAATGCCGTACGCAAGTCCCCTTGACTTGTGGTCAACTATAAAATTGTGTTTGTACACAAGAAGTAAAATTCAAATTTATTGATTTAAAAAAGGACATTTGCTCTTTAGTTATAGACAAACTCAAATAGAATAATCAAAACAATTTATTTTTACTTTTTGCGGAAGCAAAAAGCAAAATTCTATGTGTTTTATAAAAAACTTAATGTTATTTTGTTTTTGCTCATAGGTCAAGGGCGATTGCCCTTGCACTAGGGTTATAGGGGATGTGAAATCCCCTATAATTCTATTTGTCTATTCTAAAGGCAAATGCCCTTTCATTAAGGATGGTAGGGTAGACAAAATGAAAATTTTGTTTACCTTTTTTATTTTAACATATATTGCTTATGATGTCAAACATTTCGTTAAAATGCAATACAAATTGAACATTATGTCAATAATAAACATACAGTGCAAGGTGTTTAAGCCCTGCTATTATTAAAATTTATAATAAAGGGGCAAAGAAGACAATGTTAATGGAAGATATTGTGTATAGAATTTGGTACTTTAGAAATCGTGCCAATATCAGTGCTAGAGATTTGAGTTTGAAATTGGGCAAGCACGAAGCATACATTAGTAAACTTGAGAGCAAAGATTTCAATCTGCCTACTAGTGTATTGCTTGAGATATTTGACATTTTGCAGGTCGAACCTGAAAGATTTTTTGCTAAAGATTTTGACACCTATGATAAAGATAGGGAATTATTTCGAACAATATTGCGTTTGCCATATAAAAAGAGAGAATTATTGCTTGAATATTTAAAATTAGATTATTAGTGTATGATTTAACGAGTACTAGTGCAACACTAGTGGTCTTTGGTTGAGTATCTTGACACAATTTAAGTACTAAATAATTATACTTAGTGCTTGTCAAAGCAGGGGTGATGCCACCCCATGGCGTGGTCTTTGGCTTGAGTATCTTGACACAATTTAAGTACTAAATAATTATACTAAGTGCGTGTCAAAGCATTAAGTACTATCGCAACACTAGTGGTCTTTGATTTAGTACTTAGTCAACTTAAGTACTTAAATAAAATACTTTGTGCGTTAGCACAAAGGTGCGATGGCGCACTGCCTTGGTCATTGGTTAGTACCTAATCCTAATTTAGTACTTAAAGATATACTTAGTGCTTGTTAAAGCACTAAGAAATATATTTTAAGTTTTAAGTACTAAAATAGGCTAGTACCACATCCCAAGACCATAGGTCAAGGACGCCCGTCCTTGTCTAGGGTCATAGGGGATGAAATCCCCTAGAAGCAAAAACAAGAAGGGGAACGGGTAGTTCCCTTTCGTATTTAGCATATGGCAATAGTTATTGCTTGAAAAGAACTTATCAAGTAAGTACTAATACAAACTTTAGACCACGCCTAGGTGGGGCATCCCACCTAGGAGATGAAATCACTTATGCACAAACAAAATAATGTTTTAGGGGTAATTAACCACAATGCTTGTTTAAAAAATGAAAATGTGTTAAAATTTGAATATGGAAAAACTAAAAAGAGTAATCCACAAATTGAGCAATATGTTTGTAAATGCACTTTTCCCTGAACATATAAAATGTGTAGGCTGTGGAAAGGACTTGCATAAACTAAATATGTATGATGTATGCTATAAATGCAAGAAGGAACTAGAATTCAATAATGGTCGCACTTGTGCTAGATGTGGCAAGAATGTATTTGGTCAAGCAAGTTTTTGTTTTAATTGCAAGAATACCGAACGCCACTTTGATAAAGCCCGTGCACCATTGTTGTATACAGGGTTGACTGCAAGACTTATTAAACGCTTTAAATATAATAATGCTCCATATCTAGCAAGTACTTTGGCACGCTTTTTAGTGAATGAGTACATAAAGAGTGATTTTGAAGTGGATATAGTTGTTCCAGTCCCA
>CALWAB010000101.1 GCA_944372745.1 uncultured Clostridia bacterium
CTGAGAGTGTAGACAAAGGAGTTTGCTGGGGGATTTTCAATCCCTTTGATGCCCTAGTACAAGGACAATTGTCCTTGACCTGTGGTCTTAGGGAGTGACACTAGCCAACTTTAGTACTAAAGCTTAAACAATATATTTTCTTAGTGTGTTTCACACACTAAGTATATTATTTAAGTACTAAGTTGTACTATGTACTCATCAAAACCACGCCACGGTAAGGTATCCCACCCGATTTTTGCTATTGCTTTGAGTTTAATTCAATTTTATTGGGTTTTCTATTTGTATTTGTCGACATCTTAGACACATTACCAATAATGTGTCTATTTTTACATTTCAATCCCTTCCTTACCCTTTTCTTTCATTTTGAGTATGCGCAAATTTTCTTTCCTTTCATATTCATTAAGTGCATTATATATACGCTTTATCATTTGTTTTTTTGACAATTTGCTTGGAGTATCGGCTAAGGCTATTTGTCTCTCTTCTTCAGTCATACATGCAAGTGAATATTTGTCAGGTGCTTTATAATCTGTCACCATCATTATATCTTTGACATCATCTTTCGTCAAGCCACCACGAGAATTTAGATAAGTATTTTGTAATAAATACACTGCAGTTCTATACTTTAAATCCATTTTGTTGGCAATATAAGTACAACCAACATATCCCGTTATTCCTGCCAATGTCAATGCAGGTGACGCCCCAAAATACATTGCCCATAATCCGCCGATTGTTGCACAAGATGAAATAAATTTTAAAGTTGAATTTATTGTCTTATCCTTTTCAAAATTTTCGTCAATAGGTATGCCTATTTCTCTTAATTCCGCACGCTTTAAATATTCTTCATCCATTTCGTCATACATTTTATCTACATAATCAGATTTTCTTTTATACACTTTATTGGACGAAGATGCCTTACTATCGTCTTTTGTAAGAATTTCATTGCTATTTAGTTTGACCACATTGAATTTTTCTATATTGTCTAGCACATCTTTATATATTGATGCTTCTTTTGGACTGGCTGTTTTTAGTGCTTCAATAAGCACCCCTTCTACATAATTGCGTAATTTTTCATCATCAAATTTATCTTCAGATTTAGGTTCAATATCACGAATAGTGTCAGGAACATCCGCAAGTTCATATTTTGTAGCATCCTGTGAATTAAGTTGGCTTGTTTTTGCTTTAGTATTAGTAATATCTATTTCTTGATTATTTTTTTCTTGAATTTCTTCTGGCGTATCAATTATCTTTTCTTTATATGCAATTCTACTCTCAATATTTTTGCTTTGCGTCTTATCAATTTTCCATACTTCAGCTTTATCATCTTGAAGTTTTTTTAACTTTTCTTTCGCCCATTCAGGCAAATTTTCTTTTGACCCTTCCTGCAATGCTTCAAATTCCACACGCTTTATAATACTTCCGTCATCCTGAACTTCAAATACTTCACGACAAGGAAACCCTGCTATTATGTTTGTAGCTTCAAAATCATCAGGTTCTTTTTCTTCCTCAATAACTTTATCCTTTTTCATAAATTCTTCGAAATCATTGTTCTTAAGGAAATCTTGTGCCTTTTTCTTATCCATAATTTTATCTCCTAATTCATTTTAACACACATCTATTTTTTCGTCAATACACATTTATTAACATTGTGTATTTTGTATATGCTAAAATCATCAAACAAGTAAAACATTTTTCCCACATTATAATATACGCAACATAGTTAGAATCATTTTCAACAACTAATAATATAAATTTTAATAAATAAATTTTAATATTATACATTCATTAATTACTGTGCTTCTTTCTCAATATGTCACCCTTTTTCAATTCATAAGGACAATTTATTTTAACTATTTCTTGCACTTTGAGTGCGTCATCTATGTTTTCGCCTTTAGAATCAATTATTGTCTGGACTACAAATGTTTTATTAAACTCTTCACTCGGTGAAAGCACTTCTAAAGTATCTCCCACCTTAAAACGATTGCGTTGCTCAACACTGACAACCCCATTTTGTGCATCTTCTACCACATTTGCTATAAAATCATAAGTAGACACAGGCAAACTCGTTTCTATGAACTCTCTATCTTTTTCATCAAGATAGAATCCTGTTGTATAACGCCTATGACTTGACTTTTCTAATTCTTCATAAAGGCTTGAATCAAATGGTTCGCCTTTTTCAACTGCGTTAATTGCTCGCCTATAAGCATTAGTGACATTGGCTACATAATATGAAGTCTTCATACGCCCTTCAATTTTAAAACTTTCAACTCCTGCATCTGCCATTTCTTTAATATGTGCTATCATATTCATATCTTTAGAATTGAGTATATATGTACCGCGTTCATCTTGCTGTATGGTCATTTCGTCATCGCGTGTTTTCTCTCTTAAATAATATTCAAAACGGCAAGCCTGTGCACATTGCCCACGATTGCTATCACGCTTGCATAGGTAATTTGAAAGCAAACAGCGTCCGCTATATGAAATGCACATTGCACCGTGTACAAATGCTTCCAACTCTATATCTGGAACCGCGTCCTTGATTTGAGCAATTTCTTTAAGGCTCAATTCACGCGCAAGCACAATTCTTTTTACGCCAAAATCTTTCCAAAAGCGTGCGGATTCAGCATTTGTGCAATTTGCTTGAGTAGACAAGTGTATTTCCAAATTAGGGGCTACTTTTTTTGATAGGTTTATGATGCCTACATCACTTGCAATAATTGCATCAGCACCAATCTTCTCTAAGTACTTCAAGTACTCGGCAAGCCCATTAAAATCTTCATTGTGTGCTAAAATATTGACAGTGATATACGCCTTTTTGTTGAGAGAATGTGCGTAATTTATGTACTTTTCCAATTCATCTTCATCAAAATTATCACTAAAAGCACGCAATCCGTATTTCTTCCCTGCGAAATAACAAGCATCTGCTCCAAAATAAAATGCAGTTTCCAATTTTTCGCTACTGCCAGCGGGTGATAATAATTCTAACTTTTTCATATTTTCTCCTTTAAATTAATTTACGCTTCAAAATAATTCCTATAATAAAACTAAACACATACAATTTATTCTTAATTCATAAATAAGCATTGGACTACAGCGAATTTTTAAAAACAGAAATTGACACCCCATCACCTATTGGCAAAATTGTAGATGATAGGCGTTTGTCGGTAAATAACATATCTAAAAATTTGTGCATACGGTCAATAGTACTTTCTAATTTGTGTTTTGTAGGCACTTGTCCCGCCGTCATACCTTCTTGAAGGACATTATCCGCAAACAAGACTGCCCCATCATTTAATACTCGCAAAATGCTAGGCAAATAACTCAAATATTGTGCTTTTGCTCCGTCTAGAAATACAAAATCGTATTTTTCTTCACAATTTAACAAATAGTCACCAGCGTCACCAAGTATAAGGTCAACCCTATCTTCATATTTTCTAAGATTTTTCTCCGCTATTTTATAGCGGTCATAATCTATTTCTAATGTGGTCAAATGTGCATTTTCAAAAGCATCTAAAATAATTTTACCGCTATACCCTATAGCAGTACCTATCTCAAGCACTTTATGAGGTTTTAGAGCTGTAACCATTATTCTTAACATATTAGCAGTATCTCGCTTCACAATGGGCACATAATTTAGGTGTGCGTATTCTTCCATTTTCGCATTGCCAAATTTTTGTTTATCAATCATATAATTTAAAAATTCTTGTGTCTTGTCCATAATTTACCTATAATAATTATAGCACACTTTTAGATATTTGCAAAGATTAAATCATAAATTATAAAAAATAAATTAATTCATCTATTCCCTTAATTAACAACAAACTATATTAAGCCAAGGTATTGAATAATCCCCTTTAATTAATTTATATTTAAAATTAATTAATTTATATGCGTTTAATTGAAATATAAAAATTTCTAAAACTTTTACATTTTATAAAAATAAAACCTATGCTATTACATAGGTTTAAAACTAAATTTAATTAATAGTGTTATTTTTACACTTATTATAATATTCTTAATAAATAACTTTATTTTATATCAAATACAACCGTTAAAACTGTTGGATTACGGCGTGTTTTCTTATTAAAGAAGCCAGAAAGTGCTTTTCTAATATTTTGTTTCAACACTTGTGTATCTACATTCTTTATATCACTTTTTAAAATTGTTTCTCTAACAAATTGTCTTGCCTCTTCCACAAGCGAAGACGCTTCAGATGAATAAATAAGTCCACGAGTAATAATTTCTGGGCCATTTTTTATGACACCCTTTTTCTTGTCTATAGCCACAACAGTAACACAAAGACCTTCTTCACTTAAGTTGATTCTATCCTTTAAGACAGAACTATCTATTTCGCCTACGCCAAGTCCATCAATAAGTCTTGAACCAGATTTAACTTTTCCTGACTCTTTAAATAAGTCTTTATTGACTTCAAAACAATCTCCTATTTCAGCAATTTTTACATTGCTTTCATACATACCTAGAGATAATGCCAAGTCCTTATGGTGTTTTAAATGCTTATATTCACCGTGTACAGGAATAAAATATTTAGGCTTTAGTAATTGGTGTACCTGTTTAATTTCGTCATAATGACCGTGTCCAGATACATGGACAGGCATCAAATACTCATAAATAACATCAGCGCCTTTTTTGAATAGTGCATTAATTGTATTATTAACTGCTCTTTCATTCCCCGGGATTGGCGAACTAGAAAGAATGAAACAATCGTTTTCAGTAACTTCTACTTTGTTGAAATCTCCATTAGCAATTCTTGTCAAAGCACTCATAGGCTCACCTTGACTACCTGTGGTAATAACGCAAAGCTCTCCATCCGGGTAATTATGAATCCTATCTATATCTATGACATTATCTGTATTATAATGTAATTCATTTAAGCGTGCTGCAACTTCCATATTCTTTATCATACTGCGCCCAGAGAATGCCACGCGTCTGCCGTATTTCTCTGCGACATTTGTAATTTGCTGTATTCTATGGACATTACTTGCAAAAGTAGCAACAAATATACGCTTACCTATATTTTCACCAAAAATGGCATCAAGGCTCTCACCTACTTTGCTTTCAGACATTGAATGTCCTGCCTTCTCGACATTTGTACTTTCGCACATTAAAAGCAATACCCCTTGTTTGCCTATTTCTTCCATACGCTTTAAATCGGTTGTCTGTCCGTCTACTGGCTGTAAGTCAATCTTGAAGTCGCCAGTATGGAACACTATACCTACAGGTGTAGTGATGGAAACTGCATAAGCTCCCACAATACTATGATTGACATGCAAAAATTCTACTTTGAAACAACCAAGTTCTATAGTATCGTGTGGATTCACCACCTCGTATTTCGCTTTGACTTTAGGATGTTCTCTAAGTTTATTTTGAACAAGTGCTAGCGTTAGTTTACTGCCATATATTGGACAATGAATTTCATTTAATGTGTAAGGTAAACCACCTATATGGTCTTCGTGTCCGTGTGTAAGCACAATTCCGCGTACGCGGTCTTTGTTCTCAACAAGGTAACTTATGTCAGGGACAACAACATCAATACCTGGCATTTGTTCGGTTGGAAAACTTAATCCTGCGTCTATGACCATTATATCGTCACCATATTCAAGAACGGTCATATTTTTACCAATTTCGCCTACACCACCCAAAAACATCACTTTCAAGTTATTAGGGTCACGCACGACATTAAATTCTGGGTTTTCTTCTTCCTCGTGTTCTACATTTTTCTTAGACGCTCCACGCCTACCACCTCGTGATGCTAGTTGTTGCGCAGTTTCGGCACTGTCAAAGTATCTAATTTTTTTCTCCGTAATGTTTGATACATTACGGTCTGTTGTTGTTTTCCCTTTCTCCGTAGGTGTCTTCACATTTTTATTTGAACTCTTTGACACATTTTTGGCTTTTATTACATTAGTTTTAGTATTTGGACTTTTAATACTTACTTTTTTATTTTCTACATTATATATAAAAGTTACATTTGCTTTATCTGGTTTCTCTTTATTTTGAATTCCTTTATCATTTTTTTCTTGATTTATTTTGGTTTTTTTATTTTGCGTTTCTCTACGCTTTCCAATTTCCTTCACAATTTCATCATAACTGACTTGTGGTTCTTCTATGTTCTCTTCTATTTCTTTCTTTTTCATTTTTACTCCTTGTATTTTTTACTTTTATAAAGTTTTAACAAAGAATAGGTGCATTTATTTTCTTATCCACCTAAACTCTCGTTATACAAACTCTAATTAAACTATTAATTTTGGCATTTATTTAACTGCATAACAATGTTATTCTCATCAAATGTAATGTATTTTAACTTAATTTATTGTCAAAATATTTAAATCACTAATTTAGCATCTTCTGCTGAATCTTGTTCTGCAAACTCTTTAGTTTTTACAATTGTACTTGAGTCTATATAGTAACGCATACCTTGTGATTCATAGTATACTACCATATTAAATATATTGTAAAATACTATTGTCATTGGTAATGTGACAAGCAATGCGACTCCATAAGTATATCTAGCACACACGAAATTTATAACAAACGCAAGTAATACATAAACAATATAATTTGACCAAGTCCTATAGAATCGTTTACTTACTGTATATACCCCCATTTGTAATGCTCTAAATGTCCCCACTTGGTGAAGGCAAAGGTATGGCGTAAAACAGGAGAATAATGTATTTTCAATACTCAATACAATTACTGCTAATATTATAAATAGCATTGGTGACAAAACTGCCCATAGTGAACTCAATGTCATAAGATTTAAAATATAATATCCACTCACAGCAATTATAGCCCAAAATGGTAAACGAACTACAAACAATATAATTGCTTGCTTTAATGAACGCCAAAAATCACGCAAATATGCTCCGCAAAAACCGAATCTAGAAAGGCTAGACATATGTCCTTTAATAACATCTGCCATAGGTAAATTTGCCATATTCATAAATATACAACCCAATATAAATGCAACACACACGCCGACTATATTGAGTGCAAGTGCACCTGCATTGTTTACTATAATGTCAACAAAACTATTTAAAAGCGAAACAATTTGAGTGCTAAATTCTTGAGTGTTCATTGTGACCATATTCCCCCAAAATTGTCCAAATGATTCAAAAAATCCACTTGCACTCAATGTGCTAATGATGTCTAATCCAAAGCCCACCATTATACCACCAAATATTGCTATAATAATAAGCTTGTATGCCAAATTTTTCCACACAAGCGAAAAATTCATACCTAATAAACGGAAGGCATTTCGCAAATTCATATTGTCTACTCCCTAAATTCAGTTTAAATAATCTTATAGTATAAGGTAAACAAAATATAATAAAAAACAAAATTTTGAAATCAAAAATTTCAAGCAATTATTTATTTTGTTTACTTTTTCTAAATCTTATTATCTATGCAATTATTTTATTGCGTTAAATGTATTATATAATAAAAATTTCAAAAAATCAAGGATTTTATATAAAATATTTTGTCGAATATTGTCGTCTATTAATCTATTTTTCTCCTCTTTCCTCTCCCTAAAAAAAATTAAAAAATTTATGAATAAAAACAAAAATTCCACACATAATATTTTTGGTCAAAGAAATTTTGACCAAAATATATAGTAAATATTTTTATTTTTCTAAAATTAATCAATATTAGTTATTAACTTAAAAATATTTACTCTTTGTGTACTATTTTCCTATATTACACAGACAACTCAATAAAGCATCCCAACTTTATTGAGTTGCTTTTTATTTAAAGATTAATTTTTAATGTTAATAAAAAAGCCAAGTAGTTTAAAGTGGACTCTATCGAGTTCACTTTATGTACTTGGACTTTTTTTATTATTAAATCTCTATGATTAAATCATTAATACAAACTAAATTACTTATGATTCATATCATTTTTTAGGTCTTGTATGATTTTATCTATGTCTATATCTTCAAAATCATCATCAGCACTTTCTTTATTTTCGTTTTCAATAATTGGCGTATTTTGAATATCATTTTCAATATTCACATTATCTTTGTCAGTATTTGATTCAAGATTATTCGTGCTGTCATTTTGCATTTCGTTACTATTGGATGTATCGACAAAGTTATATCCATCCTTTTGAACAAAGCCTAACACTACCATTATGCCTAAGATAGCCATAATTATGTCATTGATAATGGCGTCATCAATATCTAAATTAAATGCGTCAGATATAGTATTTAACAATATTATCACTGCCATTGTCAGTGCCACCCAAAAATTGTAATGTTTCATTCTCTCAAGTAAATTCATTATTCCCCCTTTTGCTCTACGCTGCTTCCACTCTAAACTTCTTTGAATTTGACAATTTAGTTGGTGTCAGTGGTAAAACTTTATTTTTTATTATTTTAATATCAGTTTTAATATCTTCTATATCGGTTCTCACTGCTTTCAAATTATCTTCCACATTTGCTAAATGATTGATACCTGTGGATAATTTTTCTAAAGTGTCCTGATATTTTTTCTCTCTTTTTGAACTGTCTTTCAATTCATATATGAGCAAACAAAGAAACATAACTGCAAATATGCCATTGCTTATTGCTAAATTGAATATTTCGTCCCACATTAGTCTTTTCTCTGTTGTGTTTTATACAAATAATAAGCATAATTCGTGCCTAAAAGCTCACGAATATACGAATTATTCTCTAGTTCAGCAATGGCATCTTCTTTTGATAAAGTATTCAAATATTCTTCAATCGCTTTGCCATAGGCATCATCACGCATAGAATTAATAATACCTTTATTCTCCCCATACTCAATTAGGTCATCAAGATAATCACTTTGCGTTTGATTATTGGTTTCAGTCGCTGATTGTCGATAATCCGCCTCAATTTGTGCAATTTTATTATTGTATTCCATAATCTCGTCATTACGATCTTGTATTTCTTGCTCTAGTTCGGCAATTTGTTCATTGACTTTAAGAGCATACTCAATACTAAAATCGTTAAGTGCCTGCTCTCGTTCAGCATTAAGTGAAGCAATCTCAGCATTTAAGTTGTCTATCTCGCTCCCCAATTCTTGATCAATTTTCATAAGCTCAGCAATTTTATCATTATCAAAGGCATTAAGATTATTGATAACGATGCTTGAGCGTTGAAGTCCACGCTTCAATGCGTCATTTTCTGCTTGTCTGCGTGCATTCGCATAGTATTCTTCAACTTGTGCTTTTTCATTTTCTGCATCAGTGCGTAGTGTATCTTCTTTGCCTTCTAATGCACTTAATCCGTTTCCCGCATTGTTGTTGATAGCGTCCAATTGTGATTGCCTATAATCTCTTAAAGCGCTTTCTGCTTCGCTTCTCAATTCCTCATCGGTTTTATTAATCAATTCTTTACGGTCAAGATTTAATTCGGTATCAATTGTTTCCCCTCTTTGAGGTTCAACATCATAGGTGTTCTTAATTTCATTTATCTTATCCAATAAATCTTGATATGCGGAATTGCTTGAAGTGCTGACATTTGCTCTTGTCGTAGTTTGTTCAACGCTTGGCATTTGAGTTGAATTACTTGTATTTAAATTTCTATTTAAATTACTACTTTGCAATCTATTTTGCTCTTTTTGAGTATTTGAATCAGCATACAAATTTACATTGTTTTCCTTATTTGTATTATCTTGCAATCTATTAACACTTGCATTTTTAGGTCCACTTGTATTAATAGAATTTTGATTTGTGATAGTTCTCATAACATTGTTTTGAGTGTTTGATGTACTACTTTGGTTAACATTATTGACATTATTTTGAGTATTAGTGTTATTTTTTGCAACTAAAGTAGCATTATTGGCATTTTCACTAGAATTTGTATTAGATGATTTATTGGAAAATATTTTATTCCAATTTTCATTAACTTTATCTTTGATTTTTTGTTGTTTTTCATTGTCTTTTGTTTTCTTTTTCTTCTCAGCGTTTACCAAGTCTTCTTCACTAAAATTTATAACTGCCATATTTTTTCTCCTATTATTTAATTTTTGATAATAATCTTTTTTTAGTTCCCACTTGACTAATTCTCTAATTCTACTTTCGCTTAGCATTTAATTCTCTAAAAAATCTACAGTGATTGTAGGATTAGAAATGTGCAATTGTCCATCCGTGCTAAATTCAATGCTTATACGCGTTCCCACCACATTACATTGAATTGTTTGTGCTTTGTCACTAGGCAAAACTTGTAAGGTTTGCTCTTCTTCATCCGTTCTTAGTATTATTGTGACTTCAGATTCAGTTACTAGATTTATAGATTTTACAATTTTTCTATTTGATGAACCCAAATCACTTAATGGAGAACGCCAAGATTTAGCTAAGGACTGCCCAAACAAAAGTCCGTCATTTGTGAGTTCTCCTATCATATTCTTTTTATTCCCATGAAACAAGAAGAGTAAATGTTGCGTATTTTCGTGATATGCTGGAGCAATGCTACAAATGTCTACGCCACGCGTAATATTAAATTTTTGCGTTTCCAAATCAAATTCTATAAGAACATTATTTCTAAAGTCCGTCTCTGATTCACAACCTATTTGTTGATCATCGTCAAAATCTATTCGAGTAGCCAAATAATACTTACCATCATAATAACACGCTTTAGCATACTCCATCATATCCTTATTAATTAAACTATTAATTGGAAAATCGTATTTATATAAACTAGAACCCGCACAATAATACAATCCTGAAGAAGTGAGCATAATTATTCTATCCCCACACAATACAGCGGTATTGCCATATATTCTATTACTTGTTAAATTTATGTGCGTAACGCTAAATTCGCTTTGGTCACCATAGGCGGACAAACGAGATATGCCATAATCTCTAATTATGTAGACATAATCGTTAAAACTGATTAATTTATTGATATAACCCCTTTCATCTACTAATTGTATAAATCCCCCCGCTTCACTAGATTCTTCCCAGTTCGTTATATCAAAGTCTTGACTAAATCGAATTTCATTTTTATTATCACTAGAACTTGCGAATATGCGTTCGTAATGTGAACACATAGAAGATAAATGCAAGGCTTTTTCTGAGTCAACAGGAGTAGGTGTTCCATTCCATATATACATTGTATCTTTAGGACTGCATATTACCGCTGTTTCTCTTCCATTGTACATATATGTAAGAATTACAGGTTCTGCGTCCATTGTAACTTCTGCTTCCACAAAATCTTCCATAGCATCAAAATATAGAGTGTAATACAATTTTTTATCTGAACAATATACTATAAGCAAATCTTTGACCGTATCTTTAGTATCTGCTACTCTCAAAGCCCATAGTGCCAATGAATCAGTATTTTCTGGCAATTCATACACTATTGTTTCATCATCAAATAAAATATGTGGTAATTCAAGTTCGTCTATACCGTGTCCACTGCGAAGTGATTTGTCTTCAAGGCTAACATTATAAGCAGACTTTGCATAATTCATACTGAGTAAATTTTCATCTATCTCTCTATTTATACCACGACTAAAGTCACTAAGGCTAAATGTATAAGATGCTGGAGTGTAAGTTTGCAATCTTTTATTATAATACATAGTTCACTCCTACACCCACTTTCTTGATTTGACATACATACGCTTAGTAGGTAACTTTGCAGACTCAATGCTATTTTTGTATTTCTGTTCAAATATAGAGGCTTCATTCATCTTGCCTCTATATAAGCAATACTCTGCACTTACTCCCAATGCCATTATTCGTTCGGTAATGCCTATATTCGCACAATCTAATTCATCATTTAAAGAACTAGCAAGTGCTGGCAAGTAACTATAACGCACAATCACTTTTTTTATCGGGCAATTCAAACGAGCAAAACTACTGAGTACAACATAAGAAAGATTTTGATAATTTTCATCAAGTATTGCATAAAGGCGTAATATATGATTGCTAAGATTTTCAAAGACTACGCGTCTAGTTTTATCTAATGTCATTTCTTCTTCAATAACAATAGGAAAATAATCTGTTAATAGCTCTTGATAGACTTCGTTAAAACAATAAATTAAATCGTTTAAAATTTTTTGTGCTCTGTCATCTAAACTTGAAGTCGATGACAAATCCCCTAATTCATCTATTCCAAGCATTTTAGTCGCAGATTCAATAACATTCTTGACATTTAACATTTTTCCCTCCTAAATTTCTACATTTTCCATTATTTTATTAAATAGTTCATCATTTTCCTGTTTTTGTAATTTTTCATTGTCTTTTTCTAATTGTTTTAACAATTTCTCAATGTTCTCTTTTCTCGTCATATGCACTTTTCTAATCAAGCGTTCATCAAGTGGTTTATCCCATATGAGTTCTAATTTTTGATTTAAACCATAAGTTCTATAAATGTCAAATCTATGCTTATTATGATTTCTATATACTCTATAATGTGAATCTATTGCCTTTATTCTAGGCACTATTTCTAGCACATCTTCTATTATTTCTGTCATTATATTGTCCTTTTTTGAAAATTACCATATACCAATTGCTTGATATATGGTAAATGTATATTATTTTTCTGTGATGTCCATAAGCACACCTTGTCCTGCTGGATGGTCACATATTAATTCTGCATATTTAACCAATGTCGCAGTGTATACAGGTTTGCCCGCTACTTGTTTTAGCACTTTGCCATTTTCGCCCTCAAGCCAACGCCAATCGCAAAGTTGGTGCAAAGTAAATGCCTTTGTATTAAGCATATACATTTGTCCTTCTGGTACAAATCTATCTGAAATCAAAGGAATACCATTAAAACTGATTGCTTTATATCCCCCTTCTAATTGCATAACATCAATATTTGACCTAAATGATGTCAAGTAGTCTTGATATGCACGCTTAACTCCCGAAGAACATACAATGAAGTCCACTTCACTGCCATAGAACTCACTCAAGTTGTCAACCATTTTTTGCATTACAACATCCGTAAATTCTGAGTATATATTTTCTACTCTTTGTGGAATCATAAAATAATTGTCTTCTCTGCTTATCCCGTACAATTCAGAACCATCTTGTGCGAAAATTTTGCCAAGCCCAGTGATTTCTTTGTTGTATGAATTTTGCACAGTTAAATAAACTTTGATTGCTGGGTCTTCTTCTTGTGCTGGAGTTACTAAATCTATGACATCTTTATCGAAATACACTAGACTATTTGCTCTATCCATACCAATGATTCGTGCCGTTCTAACTGGAGTACCTATTGATGTTCTTTCGGAAATATCAATTACCATACCTTCAATGAAGTTTTTAGGATTATCAACTATCAAACAATTATCCGCACCTTCATTAATTGTACCTGTTCCTAAAAGTCCAGAACCATCTCCATATAACATCCTGCCGAAATTAAATTGGCTAGCCTTAACTAAGCCTTCCATTTCTGCATTGAGAAGGTTAACAAATGCACCTGCTGAATTGCTGGATGCTCTAATTGCTTTGTCACTCAACTCAATAGTACCAAATAGGTTCTTAAGAGTAGATGTGAATGTAGCATAAGTATTTTGTGCTGAAGCAGGTAAATTGCCATCTTCGTCACCTGCACCTATACCACCATTGATACCTACGGGTGCAATCTTTTTGACTTCCTTGCCCCATACATCTGCTGTAGACTGTTTTATTTTATTAAATAATGGATTAGTTTTTGTATTTAATTGATTTGATACCACGCCCAAATACAAAGTCTTAAGGGCGTTTTCTGCTGTCTCTAAAGTTACCATTCTTCTCTCCTATTAAATTAACTCCACTAACTTAAAGGTGAATACTCGCTCTTATTTATTTGCTAACTATTATGAACTAATTTAAATTAAATTTAATTCAACCATTTATTCATAATATTAGCCACTTCCTCAAGCGTAGTGGGAGCATTAGGCGTAGATGCCACCATATTTGCCCCATAAGTATTTACTATGAGCGGTGGCACATTGCCATTTGTACAATTATTGATATATTCGTTTATTATTTTTTGTTTTATGTTTTCACGCGAATTGACAAGTTCATAAACCCAATCGTCCGACTGCAGATTACGCGCATCTGCTTCCATTCTGTCGCTCATTGCTCTGTAGACTGCTTGAGTTAGACCGAATTTGTCGTCTTTTAGAGTTTCGTCATCAAGAAATTTTTGTGCCACTTCATTTATTAACTTTTCATCTAGTTTATTTTCTCTTGAATATTCTACAAAATTGTCTAACGCGTTTTGGAGATTACTCCCCTTTGACATACGCTTTAAATTAGCAAGTTCCTGACTTTTGCGTGTAAACTCAGCTTGTAAAGATTTGTAAGCGTCTTGTAGCATTTCTACATTGTCAAATTTGCCTAAAATGTGATTTTTTTGTGTGTCAACTTCGCCACTAGTTGCTTGCTCTTTTATCTCCGCTACGGTAGATGTGGCAACTTCTTCTATCGCATTATCTCCGGTTTGTATCTCATTCCCCTTATCAAGACTCATTGACTCGGCTGTATCACACAAGGTCACGCTTGGCTCTGTGCGGTCACCTTCGGTGATTGTCGCAATTACATTATCCATAATACTCTCCTTATACTAATTGTAAATTATTTTGTGCTAAACTATCTTTGTGTTGTTGTATATGATTCAATAACATCTCTTTGACTTTTCTATGCTCTACATTATCTTCATCAAGAGTGTCAGTCAATAAGAATGCTGTATGCTCTATAATGTGTATATTGTGGTCATCTATATCTTGTATCTCAGGCACTTTCTTATGATTTAAACAATCAATATTTTCTTTTTGTGCCCTACCACGCTGTAATGATGCTATGTCCTGCCCTTGTTCCCATATACCATATCCAAGCAATTCCAAAATTTTAGAACGCATACGGTCATTGATATTTCCATCTTCGTCAGACAAAAGCCCAGCATTTAATAACTCAAATATCATACTGCGTCTTTGTGCGACTGTTTCAGTAAGTTCATTTTCCGTTTCAAAGACAATGTCTTCACTACTTATATCACTGGCATCAAAATAGAATAATTCAACTTCTCTATTGTCTCCGCCTATGATTCTTCCAATTCTCTTTGATTTCACAAATTGCTTATATAGGCGTAAAATTTGTCGACCTACTCCCTTTATAGCAAATCGTATTTCTTCTGCACTTGTTGTAAGTTTTGCATCATCTTGTTCTATTAACAGCTGAAGTGCTGTACCGCTCATATTAGCGTAAGTAGATATAGCACTTGTCAAATCAGATAACCCTGACATCACTGTCATTTGGTTCATAATTCTGTCTTCTTCATTTGAAAAATCACTAGGCAGTCCACCAGATGCCATAAATGCTGGAGGCGTAGAACCTTGTCTATATACTAGTATCTTTCCCGGTTTAAGTCCATCTTCTTCTAATATGTCCGTGTCTACACTGCCATCTTCCACTGCCAATATTCCTTGTGCTATGCGATTCATAAATTCATATTTTCTATTTTTTGTTGCATTTAAGGCACGCTGTAACGGAATTATCCTATTTATAATTGTAGTACCAAAGAAATTATTGGACTGCTCTTGAGATATTTGACGCACAAAAGGAAATCCTCGCTTTTTATCATCTCCATTTTCAAAAGGTAATTCGCCATTGTGAACTAATTTATCCCCTGCTATTATAATGAGACGACCATTTTTGTATTGACTTGTTGGGCGTTCATAATATTCAAGCACAATTGCATGATTTTTCTTTGTTGTTTTAATGATTGTTGTATTTACACTTGTTTGATTATACGCTCCGACATTTTCTATAGTGTCACAAGATATGACATCTATGTCTTGTCCTTTAACATTTACTCCCCAATTTTGCTTAATGACATCTACATGGTAGGCTCGTGCGTGAATTATAGAACGACAATCTTCTATGCTTTCGCACGCTATATTGTCTGGATAAATTTCAAATGGTGGGCATACGCTTATATCTATATCACCTTCATAAATTTTATTCCCTTTATTATCCACACCTATTGTTCGACCATTTTCAGTATTCCATACTACTTTATAAAAAGCAGTGCCACACAATTCGCTCCATTTAGTCGCTTTAGCAATTATTCTTGACAAATTGAGTTTGTGTTCTACAGATTTAAGTATACTTTTGCTGACTTTAGCAGATTTAATATCTTTCTCTTCACTTGTACTTGGAAGCACTGTCATTTGTGGGCGAACTCTAGCAAGTTTGGCAAGTCTACTTTCATACATAGATGCTATATAATTGTAGACTTGATTTTCTTGCCAATCATATTCTTTATTGAAATTGCAAGTATTTCCAAAATTATCAACTGTGCAATATTGATTTCCCACAACAAAATTTGCGTTGATTTGCCATTGTCTTTCAAATGGCTTTCTTTCAACCTTTCGTTCCTCAAAATCCTCTAGAATTTGAGCCACTAATTCTTGTTCTTCTAAGTTTTCTTTATTTTTCATTTTTCTTCACCTTATCCTTTGATTTAGTGCTTTTATAAGCTTTAGTAATGTCTTCTAAGCACTGAGAACATATACTCATTTGCGTTTTAGGGTCATTTTCGTCATAATAAATGCTATAGTTTGCAATGCGTCTGCATCCTTTCATATCACATTGTCTTATAAATAATAGTTTTTTTATTGTCATAATTATTTCTCCTTCTTTTCAATACTTAATAGTTGTCTTAATAATCGCTCTTTTTCTCGCTCTAGTTCTTCATCTGTAAGATTGTCATACAAAGTTTGTCCATAGAGTATTCTATACGCTTCTATATCTGGAGGCATTTGTTTTGTAACGACCTTTTTCTTTTGAAGTTCTACAACCTTAGTTTCATTATCCACCACATATTCTTCAGTGACTTCCAGAAGGTCATAGCCTAGAGCAAGTTTTTTCATCGCCTTTCTAGCACGCTCTGTCTCTCTGTCAATATCCATAATTTTTCCTACTTTGTTTTAATTTTTTATAAAGACGCTCTTTATCCTTTGTTATCTCACTCTTAACAACAGGTTGACGAGGTATATCGGGTTTCGAACATAAATAGTATCGCAATTCATCTAATGCGTGGTCATCCTTTTTTATAGGCGCATCACCTTGCGACCACCAATAACGCTTAAATTCATCTATTAAATGAACACAAGTACGAAATATAAATAGATGTGAGTTGCCATCAGCATCTTTTAAATATGATTTCACTCTATTTATGCCACTAAAAAGTTCTTTATTTACTTTAGGATTGACTAAAATTCCATTGTCGTAGAATAGTTCAACAACATTCTTTTCACTCGCTAATGTTCTAGCAGTCGCTGCACTGTCAATTAGACTTTCTAACATACCATTTGAATTTCGCTTCCAATTTAGACTCTTTGCAATTTTGTTAATTTCGCGTGCGTGCGTGGCGACATCAAGATTGCTAGCGTAATGCTCTGCAACAACATAAACATTACCATCATAATCAACCGCATAAAAGTGACAAGACAATGGGTTATGTAATCCTGGGTCTATAGAAATATTATCTTGCCAATCAAGGGGTATATCAATCGGGTCAATTACATGAACATTTTCGTCAAATTCTGTATAGACAAGACCCGAATTTGCTTGGAAATGTCCATATCGCCTACTTTCTAATTCCTTTGGGTCTAAAGATTTAGACAACCTTTCAATAGATTTATTATCTAAATATGGATTGTCCGCCCATTCCATAAATTCACACCAAATAGATTTGTCATAAGTACTAGCCTTGTAAATTTTCTCATATACCCAAGTGAGCCCTTTAAGTGGTGTCATAGTGCCAAATATGTCCCCATTTTTATCAAAAACACGCATTTTACATTCGTCATAGATGTCTTCGGGAGGTTCTTCGTCAAACCAAACAAAGTCAAGAGACGCACCTTGAAATTTTTCCCTACCTTGGTCACAAGATTTAAATCCTATTGTACTTGTCCCACCTAGTTCATTTCGTACGATTATTTGGTCAATGACACCTCGCGAGGGCATACCCTTTTTGCCTTGTTGCATTATTACATCTACAATGTCCCTTTGGTTTAAGTACCTAAGTACTTTCTTTTGCGCCACATCTCTTTGAACTTGTGTGGACAAAGAAACCACCCAGCCATTCACATCTTTCCTATTTTCCCTATATGGATGTATTCCGCGTGCCATATACACACATTCTACTGCCCCACATTCAGTTTTGCCACTTCTATTTCCACCAAATACCCAACGGTTCTTGCAAGGGTTCTTATGAAAAGCCACCTGCTTCAAATGTACTTTATCTACATTGTAATTTTTTAAAGCACTTTCTCGTCCCTTCAATTCTTTTTCTATACTCAAAATATTTTTTATTATAGATTTTTCATTCACTTTTTTACCCTTTCAATTTCGACTTTTATGTATTATTTTTGCTTCAATTTTCTAAAATGCGTGAAAAATTCTCACACATTTAGATTGAATAAATTTATAATATCTACTATACTAATAATAGCAGTCAATGCTACATAGGTGGATATGAACAAACTCTCAATTTTATTTTTAGGCATTGCATTAATTGCAATCTCCTTCTGTACTTCAAATACACACTCTCTTACTCTCAATAATGAAACACCCCATTATTCAGAATCCCAATATGAAGAAGTTCAAACTCTTGATTTTAAGCTTTACTTAACGGTCTTACTCATAACACTTCCCATAATTTCTGTAGCACTTATTCTAATAGTGCCTAAGAAAACAAATGAACTGATAGCTGAAGATTTAAGTAAGCGTAAGAAAAAAGTCAATATAGGAATGTCCAAACGACAACGCGATGATGAGAATTTATAATTTTTACTAAATAATTTTTTTATTCAACTTCTCACTGTAGTGTTCATAGGCAGACTTTATATAATTTATTTTGTTATAATCAATATTACAAAATTCTTTAAAGTAAGGACTTTCTTCAAGAAATGGCAAAATTTTTTTAGGCATTGACTGCACTACCCTATAAGCCTGCATATTGCTGAAATGCATAATTTCAGCAATGGCAGGTGTTTTTTTATTCATAATATAACGCAATCTAAAAACTTCTTTATCGGTCTCATTTAATCTATCCACTGCCCCGTCTATCAACCACTTAATATTCAGCAATATTTGTTTTGTTTCCATTAAATCTATGATATTGCTTGCTAATTTCTGTACTCCGCAATATGCATCTAAATAATAAGAATTGACCGCCTTGTTTTTTATTGTTCTATTCAAGTTTTCTATCATTTGGTCTAAATCTTTATACTTTTTGAGTATTGTATAAGTCATTATTATCTTGTCCATTTTTACTCCTTTTCGTTAATATTAGAAAATTTGTTCTAATTTTATTATTTTTTAAACGACACATAAAGAAATGTGCCGTAAAAATTTTTTCTTTCGTGCTAAACAACTCGTAGCTTTGTTGTTTTCAAACATATTATAGCACGCATATTTTTGAAAATGCAAGCAAAATTACAAAAAAATGGAAAATTTTTTCTATATTCTTTTTGCTAGATATAAAACAATATTATTATTCATAAAGAATTTCTTATCTCATTGCCCCCTATTTAATGTGATGCCCAATGCGCATGATACCCTTAAATTAGTACTAAAATTTAAAAATTTGGAATACTCTCTAATTTAAAGCCTTACTAAGCCCTTATATAATTGACTTCATATATTTGATAAAATTATGTAATTTAACAAAACATAAAATAAAAAACACTTCGTGTACTCCACAAAGTGTTTTTAGTTCGTAGCAGTTTATCTTAGTACTCCTACTTAGCTATATACATAATAATCTACAATTACTGCAATTCAAATTCGACACCACCTAAATGCACGGTGTCACCTATTTTTGCACCCTTAGCATACAAAGCATCTTCTATGCCTTCTTCTTTTATTCTTTTATTAAAATAAGCAAACGATTCATAATCATTGATATTTACATTTCTAATTATACTATCAATTAATGACCCTTCTACTATAAATGACCCATCATCATCGCGTCTAATAGTATAAGATAATTCGTCATTAACATCAAAATCAAATTCTTCGGCTTGCTCAGGCTCAATAACAGGCAAAGTTTTTAAAGTGTCAAAAATAACTTTCAACAAATTTTCTATACCTTTGTGAGTAAATGCAGATATTTCTACACAAGGCATATTAATTTTTTCTTTAAATCTTTCTATTGGTTCTCTATTATCCCCTAATATATCGCATTTATTCAAAGCCACAATCTGCGGACGAGATACAAGTTTTTCGCTATAAGATTTAAGTTCGTTATTAATTAAATCGAAATCTTCAATAGGGTCTCTACCCTCACTACCTGAAATATCAACTACATGCACAATTAATCGCGTTCGCTCAATGTGTCTTAAAAAGTGGTGTCCTAAACCTGCTCCTTCGCTCGCTCCCTCAATTAACCCAGGAATGTCTGCAACGACACAAGTATCATCATAGTACTTTACCACTCCTAAATTAGGTGCAAGTGTAGTAAAATGATAGTTAGCAATCTTAGGTTTAGCATCTGAAATAGCGGATAATAGCGTAGATTTCCCTACATTTGGAAAGCCTACTAAACCAACATCTGCTATTATTTTAAGTTCTAATATTACTTCTTTTTCTTTTGTCAATATGCCTTTTTGTGCAAAATTAGGTGCTTGGCGTCTTGATGTAGCATAATTTTGATTACCCTTTCCACCATTTCCACCTTTCAGTAAAGTAAATTTTTGCCCTTCTTCAAACATATCTACAATGACTTTATTTGTCTCAGGATCAAGCACTACGCAACCACAAGGCACTTTGATGATAACATCTTCTCCATCAGCACCTGTGCAATGGTTTTTACCCCCATTTTCGCCGTTACCAGCACGAAAATGCTTTTGAAACTTAAAATCTACAAGTGTATTGACATCGCGACTTGCTACTAAAATTATATCACCACCGCGACCGCCGTCTCCGCCATCTGGGCCACCATTCTGCGTAAATTTATCGCGATAAAATGATACAATACCATCTCCGCCATTGCCCGCTTTGACTAATATTTTCGCTCTATCTACAAACATTTACTTCACCTCCTTTTAATATTTTATAAACTTGCACTTTGAACTGTATTTAAAAAATGCTTTATCATAATTGCATTTTTTGTCTATTCTCTATATCCATATATATTTATTTCTTCATCTAAAGAACATTAGTCATAATATTTTAATCTTGATAATTTTTCACTTAGCGTCCAAAATTTCTCACCCATTGATTTATTAGCAACAATACTAGGTGCTTGTATAGGCTTTGAATTTTTATAACAAATACTTGTATAAGTCTTAAGATTGACAAGCCCTATAATAGTATTCATTATACTTTCAAACTCTGTTGGTTTATTGAGTAAACGCGCAATTCTGCCTTGCTCTTTTTCTTTATCAAGTTCTTCGTCACTAGCCACATCTCTTGCTTCATACAAAAGCCCTGTAACCTTATTCTCGCCTACATTATACTGCACATTGAAGTATCCTATCATAAGCGCGTTAGCGAATTTTGCTTGCCTTATAGCATCTTGTGGGGTGTACATCTTCTGTCTGTACAAATCTTTTAGGTTAATACCTACTAACTGATTTTGAGGCAATGTAGGGCATATTATTTTACTGCCCTTTTCTTTCTTTAAAAAGTCAATAAGAGATTCACAAATAAATATATTGGTCAAATAATTATAGAAAAATGTTCTCTCTATTCCGTCTTCATTGAGTTGAAAAGAATCAAAAATCTTTTCTTGATTACATATTATCGCATAAATACTATCAAATTTATGTTCTGTTGCAAGCAATTTTATATTCAATATTATTTGTCTTAAATTTCTTATGCTTTCAAAATTTCCTACTATAGTTTCAATTTGTGCAAAATTGTATCTATGAGTAACGGTTTTATAAACCATTTCTGAATCTTTGGCATCCTTTGTTATTGCTATTACAAAATATCCTTCCCTACACAATTCAGATACCATCTCTAACCCATAAGAACGCACTGGGTCCGTAACAATCACAACTTTCATAATTTTCCAATCCTTATTATAGTTTTCCACATATTGTACAATTTATATAGAATAAAATCAACTTTTTTGACATATTTTTACAATTTTCATTGTATTTTTACAATTATTATTTGCTTTTATAAATTAAGAATACACATTGTATTATAAATTTAATTAATATAAAATTAATAAATTTATTGAATATTAATTATCTTCTTCTTTATTGTCTTTATTGTTCGCTTCAGCATTTTTGTCAATCTCAGCATCTTTATTTGATTTAACGCTATCATTATTTTGAGATGTACTTTTATTGGCTTTAGGCATTTTAGGAACTGAAGGTGCTGAAGGTACTGAAGGAGTCGCTTTTTGAGTTCGCACAGGTACAGGTGTATTCGTATGAACATTCTTATTAACCTTGTCTTCTAATTTTTTATCGCTTTCTAGCGTCCCCAAATCTTTTACTTGCCTACCGAATTTTTTTCTTCGTCTGTCTAGTTGATAACTCCTAACCGCTATCAGTATAAGAACAACTAATACTACACAAATAACTATTCCCACTACTAATATAATTGTTCCTATATTACTTTCATTATCTCCAATCGTCAATAAAAAGATAAAACCATCGCTTGGTGCATCCATTGTTAAAACCAATCCATTAGAACCTGCTGTAGCTTCAATAGACACTGCCCTACATTCACTATTAACACTTTCAAATATAGAATAATCTCCACTTAGTACTTGACTTTCAAGTGTAGGTTCAAGACTCACAAATACTGCACAAAAAGCATCATTTGAAGTGTTTGTATTTTCGCCACTATATTCCACTACTATCTCTATATTATTTACGACAGAAAAATCTTGTAATCTTTGATTATTCGAATCTGTAATAGTAAAATAAATTAAATTAGCCAAATCGTAATTACTATTAAAAGAATTTTTTGCTACATTTTCTATATTTGATATGGCAGATAATGACAATAATTGATTAATCTGGTCTACATCCTGAGCTATAGATGAATAAGATAGGTTAATCCCTGTAGTGTCGTAATCATTACTAAAATTTACCGTAAAGCGTGGATTAGTTTCACTATCAACCACTGCTCTACATAGCGTCAATCCACAAATACTACTTGCAAATATTATGAACGTTAAAAATGTTAAAGTAACCCTAAGCATTCTATCTTTAGTAATATTCATCTATTCCTCCTGGTTTTAATTTTAGCACATTATATAAAAAAAATAAAGTAATTTGAATACTAAAGCCATTTAAAAAAGCACTTAAGTAGCAATTTTTGTTACTTAAATGCTAAAAATTAGGTAATTATAATTTGTTTTAACAATATTAAGTGTTTAGCAAATTTATAATTCTTTTCACTACCCCTTTCGTGCTATCGTAAAATTTGACATCGTTTATTTCTTTTTTGATAGCATTTTTTAAAAATGCATAGTGAGTACAACCAAGTACTACATTATTAATTTTGATATCTTTAAAATTTTTTAAATATTTTTTCATCAATCCATTAATATACTCGTCATCTTCAAATTTTATATCTATTTTATTTGCTAGAGTGCTAAGTGGAAGAAAGTATACCCCTTTTGCATTTTTATAAGACTTCAAAAGTTTTGAATAAAAATAGGTCGCAGTAGTACACATCACCAAAGTATTTCCACCCGCTTGAACTGCAGTTTTAACCGCTGGTTCTATCCCTATAAAAATAAAATTAGGAAATCTTTCTCGCAATTTAGTTATGGTACACGCTGTCGCTGTATTGCAAGCAAGTACGAACATTACGCACCCATACTTTTTGTGTAAATTTAAAATGTTTTTATTCATTATCTCCACTAATTCTGCCTTTGTTTTATTTCCATAAGGACTATTCTCAAAATCTGCGAAATAATAAATGTGGTCTATTTTATTATTTAAATTTAGGTTTTGTACTAATTTATCTATAAATGTGATATAAACACTTAGCCCCCCTATTCCGCTATCTATAAAACATATCTTCATATATACTCGCTTAAATAATTTTGTCAAAACACTTGCAAAAAACTTTAAAATATGCTACACTTTATGCATCCTAGAGAGATTTCAAAATTTTTAAAACATTTTTTATGGAGGAATTATCATGGCAAATATTAAATCTCAAGAAAAAAGACGAAAACATTAGATGTTTTCGTCATAAAAATTTACTTATCCTAGAAAGTAGAGAGATTACTTAGAAGAATTTGCTTGATTATATTCGCGGGTGATAGCAGATATTTTTCTAGAAGCAGTGTTCTTGTGATAAACGCCATCAAGTCTAGCAGAGTCAATCAAAG
>CALWAB010000102.1 GCA_944372745.1 uncultured Clostridia bacterium
ATTTACCTTAAGATTATTTCCATCATAGTCGACAAATTCTCCATTTTGTACTTCGTTGACTTTGCCGTCAATTACTTCAAAGCGTGCTATTAGGGTATTTTGATTAAACACATTTAAAGCATAATCAGTACAACCATTTTGTTGAACATAAGTAGGTACAAAATTTTCTATATTTTGATTTTGTGCATAATTATAATCTATATCATTGTGTTTAAAATTTTCTGGAACATCTATCATAAGCGGTACCATATTGACTATAACATTGATTGTAGCACTTTTATCTAAATATGTGGCTGTAATTTGCGTTTCTCCACTAGCAATTGGCGTTATACTAAGATTATCTGCATTATAACGAAGTATGTCTTCATTTTCAACAGAATACTCAATATCTCTATGTGCCACTTTAGCAATTCTTCCATTTGCCCCCAAGACATAAAGTTGAGCAAGGAATGTTATTTCCCCTTGTTGAACAGTGGTGTCTACAACATAATTATTATCAATAATGTGGTTGTCGGCAAATTGCAAACCTACAACCGCACTTGAATCAAAATCACTGACATTAAATGCCAAAATATTTGACTGTGTTTCCCCCATCTTTGCCTGCACTTGCACTGTATCCCCATTTTTTGCATTAGTATCAATAACAAGCATATTATTAACAACAGTAGCATTATTGGTTAGTACTTGGTATTCAATATTGCGAGTAGCATTAGATGGAGCGTAATTTGCACTTAAAGGCACCATTTCGCCAGTCATTACATCTAATGATTCACTGCTTATTTCTAAACTAGTCGCTTCAATATGAGTGATTGTGAGATTTAACACATTTGACCTAATTGAATTGTATAAAGCAATAATGCTAATTTGCGTATCTGGTATTGCTGATGAGAGTATGGTGAGGGTATTACCTTCTATACTAGCATATTCACTGCCTTCACGCACTTCATAATTAACTTCTTCATTAAATTGCCCCAAATTAGATTCAAGCACTAAATTATATGTACTATTTGGCGATACATTTGTTACATTATTTTCAAGACTCAAAGTTAGCCTTTCTACATTTCTACCGCATCCACTAAATACGAACGGAACGGCTATGGCTATAACTAACATAAAAATTATGTACACATTGCTTTTACTTAAAATCTTCCCCATCATCTCTCCTATAATTCATTGTATATCAATTCTATTATTGAATAATTTTCGTCAGGATTATTGCCCACATAGAATTTGACGCGTGCGACAGTGATTGCATTAAATGTTATTGTAGTACCATTTAATACACAATCTCCTGCAAGCAATACAAAGTGAGCATCCACTCCGTCAATAGATGCAGTGAGATAATTTATTAAATCAACACTGTTCTGTTCGACTATTGCCTGTGATACACTAAATGATATACCACCCTCTCTCAAAACTGTTATGTGACAAATATCAGTATGTCCGCCGTCAATAGTTCTAATAGTGATATACGCTTCTCCTTCACTAACAAAATTGACTACGCCATCGTTTTGAACTGTACAAACGCTTTCGTCACTTGAGATAAATTGTACATTTTTATTGACTGCAGTAGATGGAACTATTGTATAAGAAAGTTGTGCATTATTGCCCGCATATCCAATGATTGATTCTTTATCTAATTCTACTTCCCTAACTCTGCTGTCAGTCACATACACAACAATCTCGCTATATATATTGTTATATGCTGTGACTCTTACACGCGTGGTGCGGTCAGCAATTAGACCCACAATGTATCCGTCATCACTCACCGAACACACATCACTATCTACTACACTAAAAGTAACATTTTTGTTGGACGCTTTCGCTGGAACTATCACATAGTCAAGGGCTACACGCTCATTTATATTAATGTATAGCACATAATCAGGATTATCATTTGTCATACTTCCGTCTTCTGCCACAAAAGATATATTTTCTACATCTACATATCTATAATCGCCATAAATTCTTCCAGCAAGGGATATGACTACTATCAAAAGGAAAGGAAGTATTATGAGTATTGATATAATCGTTTTTTTCATTAACATTCCATCCTTTCGTATATTTTATTGACTTTTAATTCAAAGTATAGGACTATAACCGCTGTAAATATACTGACGGCGGATAATGATATTGACCACGGCCATATTGTATGTTCTGTTGGAGCAAAACTAAATACCACTATAAATAGTAGCACTGCCATTATTAGTCCTATAAGCATTGCGACTTTTGTATTTTTTGATATTTTTTCTATTTCATTCTCGTCATACCAATCTAGAGCGGGTTTTCTTAAGTCTAACATTATGCTTATAATTATATGCCCAAGTGCCAGAATCATTGCAGCAATTGTACATAGAATATTATGAACTACGCTTATCTCAGTGCATAGCCCCGTGACTACTGCCGTAACTATAAGTGCTAAATAAGTAAGTATAACATTGAAGACTATTTTTGCCCTTAATTGCGTCTTTATAGACACTGGGCTCATCTTCATAATGTAGAAATTTCCACCTTCTCGTGATATGGCACTAGCACTTACTATATTAGATAAGACTGCAAGCACCGCAACAACGAGCAAATGCGAAGCAATTATCATACTTTCGCCCGTTTGATTGACTGTGATACTCAATAATAATCTATCATAAGTATACACAATGAAAGGCATTAAGAGTGTAAATAGAAAATATTGAAAGACATTTGATGAACTTCTAAAAGTTGTGTAATATTCTTTTTGTAGTATTGAAAAAAATGGTTTTAATTTGTGGTAGCCTTTTGTGCCTTCTTTTGACTTCGCAGTAGTTTCTCTGCCCCCAGCAGACAACCCAAAATACACTTTACGCATACATAAGTCTGCAAGTACAAATAATACAGCTGTTACGCCAAACATAAATAGAAGTTTCCACCAGAAGTCATCCAAAAACAACATTCCGTCCGCCATCACTTTAAATATCCAAGTAGCGTTACTAATATTGGCTATGAGGTCATTTACCTTAATTAATATTGTACCCTGTTGACCATTGAAGTCTATATTCATAGCAATTGATGTGACAAACCACATATAAAGTGCTAAAAAAACTGCTACTAACAAAAGTATTGAAATAATACTCGCTATATTACTCTTTTTTATCAACCTAACTAAAAACATTATAGGCAACGATACTAAGGCGGCGGTCACCAATGCAAGCAATGGCAATAGCAATAAAAATATTGGCATACATATATAAAACGCTATACTTACATCAGTCAAAATTGCATACATTATAAATATTGGCAATGTGTATAAAGTGTTCGCTATCACTTCAAAAGCATATAACACCATAAGTTTGGACACAAATAATTGATTAGGTGAACAAGGCATACTCATCAATAAGTCGTTATCTTTTGCTGAGTACATTGTCTTAAAAATAGACAACAGTGCTATTGCAAACGACAATATTTGTGTAATACCTAAAAGCACGGCAAACAAATTACTATCCACATATAGCCCTATTGTGACAAAACGCATAAAAATTAATGTCAATACAGCAGTAGCAACCGCTATTATGGCTATATACATTAGTATAGATAAAATAACTTTCTTAGGATTGGCTTTTTTAAATAAGTCTACCCTTTCGTCCATTTGCAATCTAAATAATTCCCAAGTAGTTGACATCTTTTATTTCTCCTTAGGTTCTTTTTTAGATTTTATTTTTTTTCTTTGGGACATAGTCATTTTGTCGTGTTTATGTTTTCGTTTATGTTTAATTTCCGTACTATTTTCAGGTATATTGAGTGCTTCATTTAATGTTTGTTCGCCTTGAACATACTTTACATATATTTCCTCTAATGTTCTACCACTTTCTTTTATTTGTTTTACATCAAAAATGTGTTCTATTATCCCATTTTTAATTATACCTATTCTATCACAAAGCGTTTCTACTACCTCTAGTATATGAGAACTAAAAAATACTGTATTACCCTTTTCTGCGTGCTCTTTCATTGTCTTTTTTAGTACATACGCACTTTGTGGGTCAAGTCCCAAAAGCGGTTCATCTAAAACCCATAATTTAGGCTCGTGAATGAGAGCGGCAACAACTGTTATTTTCTGTTTCATTCCGTGGCTATAAGACTTGATAGGTCTATCATAAGCGTACTCTAAGTTAAATGCCTTCAAATACTTACTCGCCCTTGCCTCTCTATCTTCGAGCGTTATATTATATAAGTTAGCCACATGGTTTACATACTCGCGTCCCGTTAAACGCTCAAATACCGCGTGATTATCGGGAATATATGCTAAATCCATTTTGGCTTCCTTAGGTTGCGTCTTTATGTCTTTGCCATTTATTAATATTTGTCCACTATCAAATGGCAATATACCACAAATACACTTGATTGTTGTAGTCTTACCTGCCCCATTTGACCCTAGAAACCCAAAAATTTCTCCATCCTTAAGTTCTAAATTTAGCCCATTCAAAGTACTTTTCTTTGAATTGCCATAGGTCTTATGCAAATCCTTAATTTTCAACATATTTTCTTCTTCCTAAAAGTGTGTTAGATAATTATATGAAAGTTTGTATTTTTTGTCAAGTATAATGTCTTAAACCACGCTTTTATCAGCACAACTATACAAATTATTATATTTTTCCACATTTTTTACAATTTATGCTTTATTATATGATAGAGCATTACACGCTGTGAGTTATACATAAATTATTTACTATTCTTAGCAAATTGACGAATGATAATTGTTTTTAAATAATATTTTATATAAATTTTGATTTCTTTCTTATAGACAACTACATTTAATTATGTTATAATACGCATAAGAGAAAAATTTTTATGAGTGGAAATTATAAAATAAGGTATGCTTACTTTGATTACATTAAATTCATATTAATATTTTTGGTCGTATTTGGCCATTTAATGGAAAACTATACAAATAATACATTAATCAAAACTATTTATCTATTCATTTATTCATTCCATATGCCGTTATTTGTGCTGATAAGTGGTATATTTGCTAAATACAATAAAGAGCGTATTTTGCAATTATTACTTATTTATCTACTTTTTAACTACTCCATTCAATTAGTTAATTGCCTAACAAATCTTCCACAAAATTTATCTTTTAGCCAAATACTTACAGAATTGCTTACACCACAATGGGCTATGTGGTTTGTACTGGCTTTACCTATCTGGCTATATACAACAAAATTTATCAAAGTTGTCAAACCAATCCATATATTCTATGCCACAATACTAGCACTTCTTGTCGGGTTTCTGCCATTTATTGATAGAGTACTATCATTGAGTCGAATATTTTATTTTTACCCATTCTTTCTACTAGGTAAAATGATTGGACAAAATAAAGAAAAATTTGTGAATAAAATTAAATCAATACAAAACATAAAAACTACCACATTTACAATATTTGTCCTTATAGCAATATTTACCACATTAGCGTGTTGCCAAACTCACTTACCCATAGAGTTTTTCTATGGTTCTACACATTATACACAAATAATTGACATTTTATTTAGAAGCGTTGCTTTATTTTTAGGATTTGTAGGAAGTTTTGCAATTATACTAATAGTTCCTGCAAAATCTAAGGGCGGAAAACATATGTATTCAATTTCAAGCATTGGTCAAAGAACATTTAGCATATATCTTATTCATGTAGCATTAATAAATGCTATTTACGCACTGCTAGCACTTTTAGATACATATTTTTATACCACAATTTTATTTGGACTAATTGTGACGATAATCACAATTGTATTGACTTCTATGCCTTTTTTAAATAAATTTATTAATAGTATAAAAGTATAAGTAAAAAAGAACATAAAACTATGTTCTTTTTCACAAATTCAACTAATATAGTTAGTAAAATCATTTCTTCCTTGTATTTTTTTTAAATCAGTCAAAACATCTACTGCATTTTTCCCTATTTTTGTACTATACACATCAAAAATGCCTTTTTCTACTTTATCAAAACCCAAAGGCGAAATATTTTCTTCCCTTAGTGTCCATATTTGTATTAATTTATTATTAATATATTCAAAATTAATGCGTTTAGAAAATTTACATAAATTATCCAATTCCATCTTTTCTGATTTGTAATTTTTGTTTTTGTCATAATTTTGTAATACTATTAAAATATTTTCAAAAAATTTATTTTGGCGATTTTCAAATTCCTCTTTCTTATCAAGGTCGTTCATCCCAATAGCACTTAAGCTTATTGTATGTCGGTATAAGTCATCTGCTACATATCTATTTATACTTATTTTAATACTGTCAGTATTTAATAATTCACTTTCCACCAAATAATTGATTAAATTTGAATCATTTTCATCTATAGTTATACTTAAATAAGAAATCCCATTTTTTTTGAATGGATATTTATTTTTAATTTGTTCCATAGTCATCTTTAACTCATTATTTAATCTATTTTGCATATCATCATAAGTTTCATAATAATGCCCAGCACAACATGCCACTGTATAAATTTTTTTATCCATACAATAAACTAATAAATCATACAATTTTTTATTACCTTCACTATAAATCTTAGCCTCATCTATAGTATAAGTAAATTTGTATTCATTATATTTAATCATACTCAACTCCTTATTATTCCCTAATATAACATTTTAAATTTTACTTTGTCAATTGCTTTATTGAAAATAGAGTTGTGGTAATTTATTTAAATATAATTATAATTACTTTTTCACATAACTATGTTACTTAAATTTAAAAAGAACATATGTCTATGTTCTTTCTTTAAACTAAGCGTACAAGCCAAAGGTTCGCACACATTTCACCAATCAAATGAATAGTTTCATTATCTACATCGTAGAGTTGTAGTTGTACTTCATCCCCACTTTGTAAATTCAAAAATGTTGACATTGTCATTAATGGCATAGTTTCGCCTCTTGAAATTGTGTTTTCTTGGGCTACGCCGTTTACCACAATACGTGCTTTAGTTTTGGTCAAATCTGTTATCTTAATATGATAATTCAATAAATACAATCCGCTTTGTTGCACCTTAAATGAATCACAATTTTCATTTGTACTAAATCCATTTAATACACAATCACCTAATGGCATTGGCGTACCATCTTTTAAGATTGTCATTTGTGCATCACCACTGCGTCTAGCATTCATATTGACTGTCGAAAAATTCTGTGCGTCATCACCTTTGGATGGATTACCTGTATCTAAGTCATTTATAAACCAATTACCATTGTCCCCAATTCTAGGTGTAGCACCATTTTGACCTGTTGCACCAGTTGCTCCTGTCGCTCCGGTTGGACCTGTGCTCCCCGTCGCTCCCGTTGCTCCCGTCATACCTTGACTACCTGTCGCTCCAGTTGCACCAGTATTGCCTTGTGCACCTGTCATACCTTGTTCGCCTCTAGCTGGAAGCATTGTATCTACTCCGTCAATATACCAATTTCCATTTTCGCCTATTGTAGGAGTATGACCATCTTCACCATTTTCACCTGTTGCTCCGGTATTGCCTTGAGAACCAGTCGCTCCAGTTGCACCTTGTGATGGCATACCAGTGTCAAAGTCTTCTATAAACCAATTACCATTTGCCCCAATTCTTGGCGTAATGCCTTGGCTACCTGTAGCACCAATTGCACCAGTTGGCCCAGTGACACCCGTACTACCAGTCGCTCCTGTTGCTCCCGTTGCACCTCTTTCACCAGTCGCTCCAGTTGCGCCAGTGTTTCCTTGCGAACCTGTAGCACCTGTTACCCCTGTTGCTCCACGAGAAGCAAAACCAGTGTCTATTCCATTTATAAACCAATTTCCATTGTCGCCAATAAGTGGAGTAAAACCTGTTGCCCCTTGACTGCCTGTAGCACCTGTAGGTCCTGTTACCCCAGTGCTTCCAGTTGCTCCAGTATTGCCTTGTGCACCAGTTGGCCCAGTGACGCCTGTAGCACCTGTCACTCCCTGAGCTCCAGTTGCTCCAGTATTACCTTGAGAACCGGTCGCCCCAGTTGTACCTGTGACACCAGTTGTTCCGCGTGATGAGAAGCCTGTATCAATGCCATTTATAAACCAATTTCCATTTAAGCCTATAGTAGGTACAGCTCCATCTGCCCCTGTTGCACCAGTCGCTCCAGTCACTCCTGTCGCACCCGTTGCACCGGTTGCTCCCGTTGCACCTCTTGGCCCTACCACAACAAAATTTCTTGTATTTGAACCACCACAGCCACCACAACAACCACAGCCATTGCATCTTGACATAATTATTAACCTCCCCCTTTCAAATTATGTCTAAGACCAAAAAAGTGTGAAATTATAATCCATTACTATTTGTAATTTATCTACAGCCATTATTTTGTAAAATTTTTGCCAAATTGTGTAAATAGTTACAATGTATACAAATTATATTTTATCAAATAATAAAAGCAGGAGGAATTATGAAAAAAGAAATTACAACAAAAGACCTGATGGCGCTCAATGAATTAATGACATTTGAGAATTGGATAGCAACAAAAATGCAATTTTGTGCCGAATCAGTAACAACAAAATCATTAAAAACAATGTTCACAGAAATGGCACAATCACATTGTAATAACCACAAAAAATTACTTGAATATTTACAAAATAATTCTTCAGATGGAGGTAGCAAGTAATGATTGAATTTACAGAACAAGAAATTTTACAAGATGCTCTAATTGCAGAAAAATATATGATACATATGTATTGTCAATTTGGTTTAGAGTGTTCAAATGAGTGTTTAAGAAAGTTATTTAACGAACATCACGCTTTGGCTATGGAACACAACCTTAAAATCTTTAATATTATGCACGAAAAAGGTTTTTATCCTACTACTCCAGCACCAGTTAAAGATGTGAAACAAGGTATAAAGATGCACACTCAAATGCAAACCGAACTTGAAGAAAAATTAAATAAATAAAAAAATTTATACTCAGTGTTTACCACTGAGTTTTAATTTAAAATTTTAAGGAATAGCACAAAACTTGCATTATTTTTTAATTTAATGAAGAAAAAAATGCTCAAAAGTGCCGTTACCCCCCTAATAAAAATATTAAAACATTTAAATAGTGTTACTACAATTTAATAAATGATAATTATAAAATAATGATAAAGAAAATTATCACATTATTATGTGCAAAAGTGATTAAATTAAAGACAATAAACACA
>CALWAB010000103.1 GCA_944372745.1 uncultured Clostridia bacterium
GCGTGGGTACTGGCGTACGGCTGTGGTCTTATTTGTACGCATCTATCAGTTTATGTTTATTGACAACGGTGACCACTAGTTTTGTGCAAGTATTCCTGCACCTGTGGTCTTGGCGTAAAGCACTAGCTTACTCAGTGCTTAAAAATTAATATATATATCTTAGTGTGTTAACACACACTAAGTATATTATTTAAGTACTAAGTTGTGACTAGGTACTCACCAAAGGCCACCCCGTGGCGTGGCATCACCCCCTGTGTCATCACACCTTTGTGCTTTCGCACAAAGTATAATTTGTGAAGTACTATATTATGTTTAGACGCTCGCCAATGACCATACCACGGGGTGATGCCACCCCTGCGTTGTTACGCACTAAATAAAATTATTTAGTACAGTATTTGTTTTAAAGCACTTGCCAATGATTACTTTTTATGACATACATAATATTAAATTATTAAATATGGTAATTTTCCATTTTATAAAATATTAAAAATATCAGTTATACTGGCAATTTTTAACTATATAAGGAGTGAAAAATATGAATAATGTTGATAATTTTGACAATTTTCGTTTTGTAATGCAATTAAATGATGTTTTAAATTTAGGTGATATTGGTGTAATTTTAAATGGTCCAATTTTAAAAGGTGATATTAAAGAAAAAGATACAATTTATTACATAGACAAAGATAAAAAAATTAAATCGAATGTTGAGAGGCTAGAAGTTTTTGGTAGAATAGGGGACGGAACAGCACATAGTGGAGAATTTATTTCAATAGCACAGCATAGTATAACGAAAGAAGATATTACAGGTGATGGATATATAGTTATTGAAAAAGTTTGAGATAAGTAATTAAAAAAAGGACGCAAGTCCTTTTTTCAGTCTGTAGACAAACTACAAATAGAAAAGTGCGATGGCACACTGTCACGGTATTTGTCTTGAGTACCTAAACACATTTAGTACTTAAATTATTGTACTTAGTGCTTTGATAAGCACTAAGTACTAGCATACGGTAGTGGTTATTGATGGGTACTTAGATACAACTTAGTACATAAAACTTATTTTGTGCGTAAGCACAAAAATAAATTTTTGATATGTTCAGTACTAAGCTTGGCTAGAGTTACACTCCAAGACCACAGGTCAAGGGCTAGCCCTTGCCTAAAGGGTTGAAGGGGAACGGGTAGTTCCCTTTCTTACCAAAGACCACGCTATAAAGTAGCGACACCCCTAGATACAAGAAATCATCACTGATAAAAAATATTTCAATAAAAAATTAAATTATTATAAAAAACATTTGACTTAGAGTCAACTCTATATATTATAATACTATTATCAATTATCAATAAAAGGAGAAAATATTATGAAAAAACAAACCGCAGGTAGAGATAATTTAGGAGATTTAGCACCCAAATTTGCAGAATTAAATGACGATGTCCTTTTTGGTCAAGTGTGGGCAAGAGAAGACAAATTGTCACTTCGCGACAGAAGTATGATAACTGTCACAGCATTGATGACAAAAGGTATCTTTGATAATTCCTTAAAATCTCACATTATTAATGCTAAAAATAATGGCGTAACAAAAGAAGAAATGGTGGAAATCATTACTCACCTTTCATTCTATGTAGGTTGGCCTAATGCGTGGGCAGTATTCCCTATAGTTAGAGAAATTTATGCAGATGATAAGACCGCACCTAGTGATTCACTTTTTGGCTTGGGCGAATTAAATACGGCGTATGCTAAGTATTTTATAGGCAATAGTTATTTGAAACCTTTGACTACTCAAGGGGTAAACATTGCCAATGTCACATTTGAACCAAGATGCAGAAATAATTGGCACATACACCACAAAGGCGGACAAATACTACTATGTACCGACGGTGAAGGTTGGTATCAAGAGTGGAATAAACATGCTCAAAAATTGCACGCAGGTGATGTAGTCTATATTGCTCCTAAGTAAAACATTGGCACGGTGCAAGCAAAGATTCTTGGTTTACTCACATAGCAGTAGAAATCCCAGCCGAAAACGCCAGCAATGAATGGCTAGAACAAGTCAGTGACGAAGACTACAATAAATTATAATAGTATACTAAAAAAGGACTTGTGTCCTTTTAGGCTGTAGACAAATGGATTTTCTAGGGGATGAAATCCCCTAAAAACTTACATACGACACTAATTCATAGAATTGCCTAATAACTTTAGTAAATTTTTTATTTTTTGTTTGTGTCCCTTTTTGTAATTAAGGTAAAAATCAATGGTAGCGTCGTCATCTAATATAGGTATGTTAATTCTGCCTTCTTCAATGCGTTGTGGTATCGTAATGTTGGTTGAGAAACTAGGTATTGTGGAAGCATTAATTATCACGTAAAGATTTTCCATTGTCTGTTTAAAAAATTTAGATTTAGGTAAATATTTTATTATAATATCATCCCAAATTCCTAAAGATTCTGCCACAAGGAATGATTGTCCATCTATGTCTTTGAAATACACTCCGCCATTTAATTGCGACAAAAAGTGACTATGTGGCACGGATATGTATAATTTTTCTGTAAATGCGAATTGCGAAACAATGTTTTCATTTTCTATAGGCATTGATGTAAATATTAAATCGTATATATCGTCTAGTAAGGCATCTATCAAATTTTTTTCTGTGTCCACTTTGCTAACTATAGTTTTATTTGGATAAGTGGAATATAGTAAATTGCCATACTTAAGCATTGGCCCTGGGGCAACAGCCCCTATGGATATTGTGCTTTTTGCATTATAAAAAGCCACAGTCTTTTCTTTCATTAGTTGCATTTCTTCTAATGCTTTCTCGGCATTTTTGACAAGTTCTCTGCCTGTGTCATTGAAAGAAAGTTTATTTTTTGTCCTAACGAATATTGGCACTCCTATGTAATCTTCTACCTTTTGCATTGCTCTTGTGAGTGCCGATTGAGATATATGTAAGGACTTACTTGCTTTTGTCAAGTTCTCAGTTTTTGCGTATTCTATTAAATATTCTAAGAAATCTACATTAATCATATTACACCTTTCACTATGCATTTTAATTATAGCACAATGCCAAAATTATGTCCAATTTTTCGTGTAATTATTTTACTTTTTGCATAAATAAGAGTAAATTTATTGTGTAGAAAAGTTTCTACATTTTTGATTGGAGGTTAAAATGAAAACATTAATAGCGTATTTTTCTTGGTCTAATAACACAAAGAATTTAGTAGAAGAAATAAATAAGCAATTCAACTTTGATGTCATTAGAATAGAAAGAAAACAACCTTATTCTATAGATTATCATACTTGTGCTTATGTGGAAGCAAAGGAAGAAGTGGAAAAACGCATACACCCTGAGATTACAGGCGTAGATGTGGACTTAAATTCTTATGATAGAATATTGTTGTTTTTTCCTATATGGTGGTACACATTTCCAATGCCAATAGGCACATTTGCGACTATGCTAAAAGGTTTTAAAGGCGAAGTGGTAGTCTTTGCAAATAGTTATACCAATGACCCACAGTATATGGTCAACTCTATGCAAGATTTGAAAGCAATAGACACAAATGTAAATTTTGTAGAAGGATTGTTTAATCAAAGTGCAAGTAAACACATTGATTTTATAAAAAGCGAGAAATAAAGGAGTAAAAATTATGGAAACAATTAAATTAAATGACGGATATGATATGCCATTACTAGGACTTGGCACATTCTTATTAAAACCTAATGACGCAGAAGAAGCAGTATACAGTGCTTTTAAAAATGGATACAGGTTAATTGATACTGCGAACGCTTACTCAAATGAAAGAGCCGTAGGGCGTGGTATAAAACGCAGTGGTGTACCTAGAGAAGAAATATTCTTGGAATCAAAATTGTGGCCAACGGTATACACGAAGGAAAGTGCAGTAGACGAAATGCTAAATAGATTGGGTGTCGAATATGTTGACTTATTGCTATTGCGTCAACCAGCAGGCGACTATGTCACAGGTTATAAAATGATGGAAAAGGCAGTCAAGGAAGGCAAAGTGAAATCTATAGGCGTGTCAAACTTTGAAGGTGAGCCATTACAAAAAATATTGGAAATTTGTGAAATAAAACCTTCAGTTATTCAAGTAGAGACACACCCTTATTATACCCAAGACGAATTGAAGAAAGTATTAGATAAATATGATATTAAAATTCAGGCTTGGTATCCATTGGGACACGGCGACAAGTCTTTAATTGATGAGCCAATTTTCACAAAACTTGCTCAAAAATACAACAAATCAAATGCACAAATTATTTTGAGATGGCACATTCAACAAGGGCATATCGTAATACCTGGTAGTAAAAATTCTGAACACATTAAAGACAATGCAAACATTTTTGACTTTGTTTTGACGGACGAAGAAATGAAAGAAATTGCAAAAATTAATAAAAATAAAAGATACTATGTTCCTAATCCTGAAATTGTGGCAAAGTACGCACAAATGGAATTAAATGATAGTTTGGATGTATAAGGAGTAAGAAATGGGAAAATTTGATAATAAAGTAGCAGTTGTTACAGGCGGAAGTTCTGGAATAGGCAAGGCGATTGCTTTAAGGTTTGCAAGCGAAGGGGCAAAAGTCATTATTGTCGGGAGAAAAGAATCTGCTCTACAAGAAGTGGCTAAAATGAATGACAGAATTTCTTATGTAGCAGGAGATATTACCGATACAAATGTGGTAAAAGATATTGTTAAATGTCTAAATGAGAAATTTGGTGGCAGATTGGATATATTAGTCAACAATGCTGGTTGGTGTCCTGTGCAACCAATCACTGAAATAACACTTGCAGATTATGACAAAGCATTTAATCTTGATGTTAGGGCTGTGGTTGATATGGTCATTAACACTTTGCCATTGATTATTAAAGCGAAAGGCAATATTATAAATTTATCTAGTGTTGGGGCTACTCATCCAGCCGTCAATTTGTCAATGTATGTTGGGGCAAAGGCGGCTATTGAGAATTTTACTAAAGTGTGGGCTATGGAATTGGCGGAATATGGTGTGCGTGTCAATGCAATAGCACCGATTAGAGCGATAGGTGTGTCAAACTTTTATCCTGATAGACTGGCGGATATGTGTCTATTTGGCAGAAAAGTTGTGCCAGCAGTCAACCAAGTCGAAGTCAATCCTTTGATACAAAGGGAATACGACCAAGAAGTTATGAATAAATACGGCGTCAAAATAGAAGCGTGGGCACCATTTGGCGAGGGCAGAAATAATATGTTCTCAAATCCTACTCTCAAAGCAATAGGTGACAAATACAATAAATCAGTTGCACAAGTCATTTTGCGTTGGCTCATACAAAGGGGCGTTATTGTCGTTTGTAAGTCTACACACCTAGAGAGAATACAAGAAAATTTTGATGTCTTTGACTTTGAATTGAGTGAAGACGATATGAAAGAAATTAAGGCTCTTAATACAGGTGATAGTCTATTCTTCAATCACCAAGACCCTAATATGGTAGAATGGTTTGATAATATGGTGAAAGTGCGTAGAGAACAACAAGACGCATCTAGTGAAAAGAAAAATTGGTAATAAAATTTAATATGACAAACACAGTTTAATGTACTAGTGTACGCTAATTATAAAGGAAAACTGAGTTTAATTAAAAAGGAGACAAATAGTTTCCTTTTTTAAATATAGTGGGGAACTTTATATATAAATACCTTGAAATATTATCCTAATATTGCTATAATATTTGTATGATAGAAAAGAAATGTTTAATGTCTTTTGGATGCTTTGTGCTTGTATTATTGATTTGTTTAGTAGCAATGCACATTATGCAATTGTTTGCAGTTTCTAAATGGGTGGGTATATGTATAGGCGGTGGTATAATAATTTTGACTTGTGTACTATATTTCACATTAAGAAAAAATAATAGTTATATGAATTATGTCATTTTAGTTTTTAATTCTATAGCAGGTGGCATTATAATTAGTAGCCTTTTTGTGTACTTAGGACAGTTCCCTGAGATTTGGCAAACTGTGTTATTATTTGTTTTTTTATGTATTTTGTTCTTTTTATATTGTCTTTGTACAAAATTAGTGTTCTTTCAAAAGCATTATATTATAAGTATGATATTATATTTTGCTTTATTGCTAATAGGCGGTATATTAGGTTTGGTACTTACGGATAATGTAATATATCCACTTGCGTTGATACTCTTATCAATATTTCTTGCTTACCTTATATCTCTTGTAATGAAAGCACTATTTGAAGAAGAACATTTAGAAAATATTGTGCAGTGTTCTTTTGTTGTAATTTTTGTCTTATTTGTTGTGCTATTGATAATTTCAGAAAGCGATGCAGTATTTGATGGAACTGGTTTTGATGTTAATAATAATAAGAAAAACTATAATCCATACTCTTTTAAAAGTACGGCTTTTAATAGTTATACTACTTTAAATTTGTAATCATTTACTAAAAACAAATAACGAATTATATGCTTGAAAATTTTGCAATAATATGATATATTTATTAAAAGGGAAAAGGTGTTTAAATGAAATTTTCAGATTTAGTGGCTGAAAAACTCCATAAAGAGTGGGCTAAAAACAAAAGAATGCAGTTAGATGCGGAAGGTGACCGCATAACAGAAGTGTGGAAAGATACAGGAGATGTAGAGTATGACCGCAAAATGATTGAACTTGACAAGGAAAATCGTTTGCCACGCTATGTAAAAATTGAAGACGGTAAAGTATTTATAGATATATTGAATATGCCTTATAAAGAATTGTCATCTAAATGGAAAGGTGAGAATGAGCAAGCGGGGGAAGCGGTAGAAGATATTATGGATATTCGCAATATGAACTTGGCAGGGTTAGCGAAGACAATTGAAAAAATTGATGATGAGCGTTTAGAAGAAATGGCATCATTAGTGCATAAAAGGTGGATGGATAGACGCAAACAAGAATTGAAGGAGAATCCAAATGCTTGGGTAGACCAATCTCTAATGGTGCCTTATGAAGAATTATCTAAGTATGAACAACTGAAAGACAAAGCACAAGTTGTTTTGGCTATTGAAGTGGCTAAAAAAGCAGAAAAAGCAATGGCACTTGATTATGCACTAGACAGAGCATACGGAGATAGACCAAGAGTAAATGAAGATGGTACAATGGCATATCCACAAAATGCTATGTATGCGACAGCAATGTTATCATCTATGCCTAAATTCACAAAGGACGAAATTGAAATAATGAGTATGATGTATGGCGAAAATAGTCAAAATGTCCTTTTCGCTAAACAACATAGTGTAGAAGATGAAAAGAGTATAAATAAAGAAAGTGTAACAAAAGAAGAGTTAAATAAAATAAATTCCTAAATAAAAAACGACTAAAAGGGCTATACCTTTTGAAACTAGTGAAAAAAACACATCATAAAATTTTGATGTGTTTTTTGTTTTTTTATTGCTCTATAATTACTTTTATAAACGTTTTCTTTCCTTTCTTAACAATCAATACTTG
>CALWAB010000104.1 GCA_944372745.1 uncultured Clostridia bacterium
AGGAAAAGATTGTTTTGTGTATAAATTATTCACTACATTTTATGGTAAAGCCAATTATTTTGGTAGCATAGATATATATTTCAATGATTTAAGTGATTTAGATGCTGTAAAGGCTATATTTGATAGAATAGAATTGAGGGTTTGATATGAAAGCATTTGAAGAAGTATTAGAACATTTAGATGAAATTAACATTCCCAATGAAATTATACCTATATTTACAAAAGCAATGCAGAGAATGTCTATCTATTTTGATAAATTGAATGGACTTAATTTAGATTTTGATGCTTTATTTAAGCGTAAACTATATAATAACCTTAAATTTGAAGTAGTTGATAATATTGATGAGGGTGAAGAAGTAGGGGGATTATATTTCCCTAATAGAAATACTATTACTTTGTTAAAAAAAGATAAATATATAGATTTTGATGTGCATATATTAACGCATGAGTTTATTCATTTCATCATACATAATTCATATAAGGACTTACCTAGATGGGCAGATGAGATGATGACAGAATATACTGCTATGCAAATTAGCAATGCGAATTATGGTTGTTATCTCTCTTTGATGAATTTGGCATCATTTTTTAATGATTATGTAGAAAATTTAAGTACAACACAATTTTTTAATGGTGAATTTCAATATTTTATTGATAAGCATCAGCTTAATAACATTGTAGATGATTTAGATAATTGCACAAAATCATCTTATGTGAAATCTGCTATCACTAAACCTATAATACATCATTTTATTGACATAAAAATGAATCAAATGCTAAAAGGAGATATTTCATATAATCAAATATTAGAAACCTTTATAAATATGGCTAGTTCTCAAAAAGAGATAGGGGATAATGTTACACTTGAACAATTAACCGATATAACGAAAACTTATGTCAACAATAAGACTTATATGTGTATAAATTTTGATAGGGTTGGTCTTAACATCAATCAAACGCTTGAAGCTTTGATGATGCAAAAATTTTTTGAATATAAATCAAACGAGCCAATTAAATATATACAAAAGTTCAGTGTAGGTGATATAGAAAATTATATTGCATATAGTCAAAATAAAATTTTTATGCTTTCTAATGCAAAAGATAGTATGTTATCTGAATTTGTTGAATTAGAAGAAGGATATAGTTATACTTATAAATTTAGTGGACGTGGGAGTTCTTTTAGTAAAACTGATTCAAGTGATAGATTTATAATAATAAATGATAAGAAATTTTGTTACAATCAATCTTTAGGTAAATATGATATTCCTAACGCAATAGTTTATGATTGCAAAAACGATAAACCAATTAAAGAAATGAACAATATAATTAATAATATTCTTTATGAAGAGAACTGTAGGCGACTGCCTCATACAAAAGATTTATCACATATAAGAATCAATGCTGACGACCCCCAATTATTGCCCGAATTGCAACAGTTAAATGATATTATAAAAAAATCTAATATTTCCGTATATTCCACAAAACCTACAACATATACCACTGGTTCATCACCTGAATCAAGGCTAGTTTATGTATCACCAATTTATTGGTTAAGCGATAAAGCAGTGAAAGAAGGTCGACAGGTAGGATTTAATATAAATAAAGATACGCTCAGTGCATTATCTGAATATATGAGAAAAGGGGAACAGGTCAATTTTTTTGCAAAAAAGCAGAATGGGGAAGTTTTTCCAATGATTAATGTAATAAAAAATTATAAAGATGATAGTTATCAAATTTCATTCGCTTATGATAAGTTAATGAAAGAGTTGCCTAAGACTTATAAAGATATGGTATATCACAAGTTTGTTCCACAAATAGATTATGAAATTTTATTAGATAAATAGGTAAGTTATGATAGAAGACAAGAACAACAAAGACATTGTAGAAGAATCTACAAATAAAAAGACTTTGAGCAATGGACGAAGCATTGAAAAACAAATAGGAATAATTTTCCTTAAAACCTTTAGTATTTTGATAGGATTGATTGTTTTAACAATTATAATAGTCAGTTTAAGTGCTCCGCGTGCAATGTCAAATTTCACATCTTGGCTTGGAATGGATAGTGTGAGTCTGTATTTTGCAAAAGTGCAATATAATAGAGACGATGATATAAATTCATTGTATACTGTCATTAATAAGTCAATAGCCTTAAATTCTTATGAAGATATTGAAAAGTATACAAAAACTTTATTTGATGAACCTAATTATTATGATTTTATTGTTTTTATTGAAGCAGAAAATATGAATTCAGTTGCACAAAGTGGAGATACGCAAAATGCCATCTCTCTAATGATTAGTTTTGCTAATGAAGATATGTATTTAAAGAATAAATACATATTAAGTCTTATAATGAATGATAAAATTGATGAAGCCATAAGTTATGCACAATTTGATTTTAATATGAATGAAGATGATATCACCTTGCAATCTCGAATACACTGGGCTTATACTCATATTTTTGCGGAAACGGAAAATTACGAATTTTTGGATGCAGAACTGCGTAATTCAATAGTGGCTTTTGCTAATCAAACTTATGAACTATATACAACTTCTGATGCCAATTATGAACAATTATCTACTGCAGATAAATTTAACTTTTTTGTATTAGAAAACACTTTGAAGCGGGTATATAATGATTTACTTTCTTTGAAAGATAGTAGCATAGTATTTGAAGGTCTTTCTTATGATGAAATTGAAACAAGAATTAAAAATTTAAATGGAGATAATGTATGATATTAGGAGATATTAACAAGATAAAAAAGTTTGATTTGAATGAACTTGGGAAAATGATTGGAATCAAATTTGATGATATAGTTGATTATGATTTTCTTCTGTTATTGAGTGATTATAAAGTGAAATATGGAATTGATATAGGTTTTTATTTGGACAAAGATAACAAAATTAGTAGCATATTTTTTGGTTCTTACAATGATTTACCTATAGATAATGCAGATGAATTTGATGTGCCACAAGGTAGACTATTTATAATAAGCGATAAAGACATTTTTCATATAAGCAATGCCGATAAAGCATATCTAAGGAAAAAGCATTTAGAAATGATTTGTAAAATTGCGTATAATAATGGGATTGTTGGTGCAGAAGCAGCAATACTTGATGTAAATGAAATTAAAATAATTGAAATAGCCTCAGTCGAATTTATCAATAAATATGGATTAGAAGAAAAAATAAATGAAAGTGCTGAAAATTTTAAGAATTTAGCGAAGAAAGGTTTTAGTACTGATGAGAACAAACAAAGAGCAGTCATTGTAGGGGTAGGCCGAAGAGGTGAAGATATAGACATATGTCTTAATGAATTGCAGGGCTTAGCGGAAGCGGATGATATAGAAGTTGTGGGACGCTTTTCACAGACAAGGAAAATGCCCGATAAAGCATATCATATAGGTACAGGTAAGCTTGACGATTTACGCAATATAATAGCAGAAAAACAAGCGAATGTAGTTGTATTTGACGACGAACTATCAGCAAATAAAATACGAAACTTAGAAGACGAATTGGATGTTAAAGTAATTGATAGAGCAAATGTTATATTAGATATTTTTGCTAAACGCGCTAAATCAAATGAAGGAAGATTGCAAGTCAATTTGGCACGAATGAAATATAATATTACAAGGGTTGGTGCTTTTCAAAATACAGCGAGCAAAGGTTTAGGGATGAGGGGGGTAGGCGAAACGCAAATGGAATTAAGTAGGCGTATTCTTAAGAACAAAATGTATAATGTAGAGCAACAAATCAAAGAAATGAAAAAACAGCGAGAAATTCGCCGAATGCGTAGGAAAGAAAACAGTGAAAAAGTTGTAGCCTTGGTTGGATATACTAATGCAGGTAAAAGTACTTTATTAAATAAAATAACAGATGCACAAGCATTCGCTGAAAATATGCTATTTGCTACTCTTGACACAATGACTCGAGAGTGTTATCTAGATTCAAATACAAAAGTGTTGTTGACTGATACCGTGGGCTTTATAGACAAATTGCCACATGAATTTATAGATGCTTTTTCTGCTACATTAGAAGAATCAATAGAATCAAATCTACTATTGATAGTAGTGGATATAAGTGACCCAGAATGTCAACGAAAGTATGAAGTTGTCTTAAATACGCTTGAGAAAATAAACGCAAATCAAATACCTAGTATCGTTGTGCTTAATAAAAGTGATGCGAAAACTATTTATCCATTAAATACTTCAAAAGAAACTATTACAATATCTGCGAAAAGTGGGGAAGGAATACCGCAGTTGAAAAAATTGATTAAAGCAAAATTGTTTTAAAAAACCGCCTAGCATATTTGCCAGACGGTGAAAGTAGAAAATAAGAGTTAATAATTATTTACAAGATTTATTTTTGCAAAAGCAACAAATAAACAATAAGAGTATGAGTAATGTGCAAAGGTCAAGACCCCAGTTGAAGATACCACAGTTGAATAGAACATACAAAACAACTAAATAGATTAATACCTTGCAACTAGAAGTGCCACCAAGGTTGAAGTTGCAACCAAAGTTCTTATTGCAGTTGTGATTACAATCGTTATTACAATTATTGTGGAAATGATTATTGCAACCGCAATTATTGTCACCAAACATACAGTTCATCATTTTGTCCTCCTTTGTGCAGAGTGTATTTCTGCTGTTAATTTTATGTATTTGTCTTTTGTAACTCCCTACACTGCCATAATATGACAAGAATTTTTATAAAGTTACAAAAATTCTAAAAAAATATAAAATTATTAATACATAATTACCAAATTTTAACAAAAAATAATTTTGTAAGTGAGGGCATTATTATGAAAATATTTTTTAAAGAGTGACCAACAAAAGATAAAATATAATAACTATATTAATAGTATAATAGAATTTTGTTTAAAGCAAAACTATTATTGATTTTTATAATCATTTTTGTCATTTTTTGTAATATTTTTAAATTAACATTATTATTTTGATTGACAAAAATAATATTATAGTGTAAACTATTGAAAGTTACTAACTAATTATTTTTTATTTATGGAAATATTTAAGGAGAATAATATGCAAAACCACAAAACAAAACCTTTAACAAAATTTATTGTTACGGCTATAATGACCATAATGCTTGCATTAGGCTTTGTGTTACCATCAACAGTAGTACTAGCTAATATCCAGCGTTATGAAGCGATTAATGTACAGGCAGCTAGCAACGAATTACAAGTTTCAGGAATTAAAAAATCATATCGACTTGGCGATACAATGCAAATTCCTACTGGAACAGGTGCTACAGTAGTTGTAAAAGACCCTAGAGGCACTCAAGTTGAGTTGGGTGAGCCTAATAGCGGGTATTATGAAATTGTTGCAAATTACGCTGGTGACTATAGCGTACAATACACAAATGGTAATACCACAACAGGGGAAATTTATATCACAGTTACATCTAGTACACCTAGTTTCAATTTTAATACAGCAAATAAAAAATTGATTCCATCAGAAATTGGAACAAATCAAACAGTTGTATTCCCTAATCCAGAAATCTTGGATGAAGATGAAGAAGTAATTGAAGATGCTACTGCAATTTTGACAATACGCAAAGCAGGTAGTTCAACACCTATTGTTACAACAAAAGTTGAAGAAAATGGTGAAACATTTGAATCTTATACTTTTACAGAAGAAGGTGTATATTCAGTAGTTTACTCTTATAAGGGAACAGGTTATAATTATATTGACCAAAAATATACAATTGAAGTAGAAGAAGGCTTTGAAGATGATGTAGACTTGACTTTTACACTTGATAGCAGTTTACCTACATCACTTGTACAGGGTGTTGAAACAGAATTGCCTACTGTAACTGGACATGATAGAAATAACAATAATGCTACTGTTGATGTTATAACTACTGTATCAGTAGAGTATCTCAATTCAAATGGCGAATATCAAGCAATTGAAGTAAATGATTATAAATTCACGCCTACTTATGCTGGAACATATAGAATTAGATATATGGTACAAGATTTTTATGGCAATACCTATGAAAGAGTTTATGACCCAATTGAAAATGTTCGTGACTCTCAAGCTCCTACAATTCAAATTGTTAATCCATATACAATAGAAGAAGATGGAACAGTAAGTGAGGATACTATAAATGGTTTAGTAGATGCTTCAAATTCAATTCCATCAATTGTAGCGACAGGTACAACAGTTACATTGCCAGCTATATATGCTAGTGATAATGTAGCTAACTTTGCTGATTTGTCTTTGAGAAGATTGATTAGAAATGGTACAGACCAAATTGCTAATCTTGATGACACTTCAAATGACAATTATGCAGAGAATAAAATCAATGAAAATGTAACATATACATTTGAAACAGAAGGCACATATACAATCATTTATAAAGCATCTGATGCTACAAATACCACAGCAGATAGCCTTTATGCTTTTACAATAGTAGTTCGTGAAGGCTTTACAGATACAATAGCTCCTACAGTCACAGTTAGAGATTTCGCAACTGATGAAAATGGCGCTACATTAAATTCTGCTGAACCAGGTGATACAATTAGAATAGCAAAGCCTACTGTAGTTGACTATGTTGATCCTGAAGACCCAAGTAATAGGGATACAAATGATACGCGACCAACAGTTAAGGTTTACGCACAAATTGGTGATGATCAAGAAACTAGAACTGAGTTAACATTGAACGAAGAAGAAACTTATTATGAGTATACAATACCAGAAGATGCTGATGCTGATTTGAGAATCATCTATATGGCAAGCGATTGTTCTGGGAATACAGGTAATGGTACAGATTCTAATGGATTAATAAGAACATTAAGCATAGTTGATGTTAACGAAACTACTCCACCTACTATAACAGGCGTAGTAGATTCACTCGGCGAAATTAATCAATATGAAACAATAAGTCTAAATGGCAATGAAGCTATATCTGGTGGTAGCCCATATACAGCAATACAAGTTGCTGACACTGCAGATAGTGATGTTCAACTCAAAGTTGTTGTAACATTGAATGGGGAAGTGGTAGACGAAGGACTTGAATTGACTTCTCAATTAGTTAAGAGCCAATCTGGCGGTTCTACTAGAATGATTTTAAATGCTGACTTCGTGGCAAACAGAGCAGGTACTTATGTAGTTAACTACATCGCTTATGATCACGCGGGAAATTATACTGTACAATCATCTACATTTACTGTAGTAAGTAAAGCAACTCCTGTATTAATTGTAAATGACTATAGCAGTGAAATGGAATTAGGTCAAGCATTTATTCCACAAGCAAATATTTATATTGATGGACAAATTGACGAAACAGGAACAGTTACAACTACAGTACAAGGCGATATTAATCAACTTGGTACAGTTAAAGTAACTTACTCTGGTGAAGGTAGTAATGGAGTAGGAGCTGAAGATGTTACTATTTCAATTACTATAAAAGATAGTGTAAATCCTACTATTATACTTGATGGTGAAGTACCAAGTTATGCAGATTTAGTTCGCGATGCTGAAGATAGTACAAAATATCAAGCAATAGAATTACCAGGATTTAGTGCTACAGATAATGGTTCAAGAGTAGATAGGACAACATATAAAATAACGGTTAAAAATTCTAATGATGTAGAAGTAGCATCTTCAGAAGGAGCAAATGGTTTGTCATTTAATCCTACAGGAGATGGTAAATATACAGTTGAATATTCTGTTAGTGACTATGCTGGCAATACTACTACACAAACTTACACAATAAGTGTAGGTGATGTTGAAAGGCCAACACTCACTATAAATACTGATATTGTTACTAACGCTACATTATCAAATGGTTCATATTCACTTAGAATAAACGCAGATGATATAGTAATAACTGATACTAATAATGGTACAGAAGAGACACTAGACAATGATGATTATTTGAGTGTAACAGTAACTAATTCTTCTGGTACAGCAGTTGACCCAGATGAAGATACAAATTATGTTTACACATTGACTGAAGCAGGTGAATATACGATTACAATTACCGCTGAAGACAGAGCAGGAAATACAAGAACAGAAACTTATACTCTTGATTTAGCTGCTGATGACAATAATGCTTCTACGACAACAGAAGTATTGGGAACAATCTTGCTTGTTATAGCTATCTTAGTATTGATTGGTGTGGTATGGTACTTTGTAAAACCAGCACCAAAGAGCAAAAAAGATAAGAAGAAAAAGGTTACAAATTTAGACCTTAATGACAAGAAAGAAGATAAATAATAACAAAAAAGCTTAGATAATTCTAAGCTTTTTTCATTATGAAAAAGCTATGTATTGAATTCATTTGATATTATTAATAGTTTAGATGATAACTGATTAGTATATTTTACTCAATATATAAAATACTTGTTTTAGTATGAAAAAAGTGATATAATAAAATGTAATTTGTGTAATATTATATTGAATTTAGGAGATAATATGCTTGACAAACAAACTACAAGTTTATTACAAAATTTGAATAAAATATGTGGCGATGGTTCATACAAGGTTTTAGATAAAGTTGATTTATTATCTAAAATGCCTAAGAAATATAAAACAGATAATGATGGCTTAAATTCAATGATAAGTCATTTACAAGAAAGAAATTATTTAAGTGTAAAATATACTGATGACCAAGTCTATTGTTTAGCTGTATTGCCAAAGGGTAGATTATATGAAGAGAAAAATGAGGAATTGATTAACGAAAAAAAGAAATATAATAAACTTATTATTACGACCATGACATTATCTTGTGTTGCATCTTTTATAGGAGCATTTTTAGCAGTTATTGTGTTTAAATTTGTATTTTAGGGGTAGTTAGTTATGTTAAATAAACAAGAGAAAAAAGTGATGAGGGTATTGTTGGATTTATGTAAAAATAGTAATACTTGTTTGACAACCCACGAAGAAATTATTTCGCATCTTAAATCACAAGATTATCTTACGCGTAAAGAAGTCGACGATATTATCAATAATTTAACGCTTCAAGGGTATATTGATAACATAATTACAGATAATAAAGGGAAGAAATGCTATTGTTTGACAATTAAGGATAAAGGTGAAGGTTTTGTAAGAGAAGAAAAAGATAAAAAAAAGGTTTTATATCAAAGAATAGGTATAACAGTAGCTTTGGCGGTTTTATCTTTTGTAGTGACAGTAGTGTTAAGAGCAATATTTTAATGGAGACAAAAGATGGAAAAATTTGAATTACATTCAAACTACAAACCTACAGGCGACCAACCTTACGCTATAGAACAATTGACAAATGGTTTTTTGGATGGCTTAAAAAGTCAGGTTTTGTTAGGGGTAACTGGTAGCGGTAAAACATTTACTATGGCGAATGTCATAGCGAATTTAAATAGACCAACACTTGTGATAGCACATAATAAAATATTAGCAGCTCAACTTTGTAATGAATTTAGGGAGTTTTTTCCTAATAATAGAGTTGAGTTTTTTGTCAGTTATTATGACTATTATCAACCTGAAGCATATATCCCTAGCTCAGACACTTATATTGAGAAAGATATGTCAATAAATGATGAAATTGACAAATTGAGACACAGTGCTACTTGTTCTTTGTTTGAAAGAAATGATACTCTCATTGTGGCATCTGTATCTTGTATTTACGGATTAGGTAACCCAGAAATATACAAAAAAGCACGATTGTCCTTACGCCCTAATGACATAGTAGATAGAAATGCAGTTATGAAAAAATTAGTTGAAATGCGTTATGAAAGAAATGACATAGACTTTAAGCGTGCCACATTTAGAGTAAGAGGGGATGTATTAGATATAATACCATCATATTCAAGCACTACAGCTATAAGAATAGAATTCTTTGGAGATGAAATAGAAAAAATAAAACAAGTGGATGTTGTGACTGGCAAAGTTATAAATGAACTTAAACATTGTTTTCTATTCCCAGCGAGCCATTATGCCGTTGATAGTGAGAGTGCGGAGTCTGCATTAAAACAAATTGAAGAAGATTGCAAAGAACGCGTTAAATTTTTTGAATCTAAAGGCAAATTGATTGAAGCACAGCGAATACAAGAACGCGTTAAATACGATGTAGAAATGATACGAGAAATGGGCTATTGTAATGGAATTGAGAACTATTCTAGGTATTTTGACGGCAGAAGCGTGGGACAAGCTCCATACACATTACTTGATTATTTTCCTAAAAATTTTGTAACATTTATAGATGAAAGCCATATGTCGATTCCACAAATTAAGGCAATGTATAAGGGTGATTTAGCGAGAAAGACAAGTTTAGTTGAATATGGATTTCGTTTGCCAGCAGCTTACGACAATCGACCACTAAAATTTGAAGAATTTGAAGAAAGAATAGGTCAAGTGACATTTGTATCTGCTACTCCTGCAAAGTACGAAATGTCATTAAGCGACCAAACAGTAGAGCAAATAATTAGACCTACAGGGCTACTTGACCCTATTGTAGAAATTCGCAAAATAGAAGGGCAGATAGATGATTTAATAGGCGAAATTTATGCTACTACTGAGAAAGGCTTTAGAACATTAGTGACAACGCTTACAAAGAAAATGGCAGAAGATTTGACCGCATTTCTCACTGAACATGCTATTAAAGTTAAGTATATGCACTCAGAAATAGATACACTAGAGCGTGTCGAAATAATCAATGGGTTAAGAAATAGAGATTTTGATGTGCTGGTAGGTATTAATTTGCTTCGTGAAGGACTTGATATACCAGAAGTTGCATTGGTTGCCATATTAGACGCCGACAAAGAGGGCTTTTTAAGAAGCGAAGGAGCTTTGATACAGACAATAGGTAGAGCTGCAAGAAATAGCGAAGGCAGAGTCATAATGTATGCAGATGTTATGACTGATTCAATGAAAAATGCTATTGAAGAAACAAATAGACGCCGTCAAATACAAGAAAAATATAATATTGATAACAATATAACACCTAAAACTATTATAAAAAATGTTTCAAATACATTGCAGATTACTCAAAAAGTCGACAAGAAAAAGAATAAATCTATCAAAGATATTACTGCTGAGATAGATAAATTAAAAGCACTTATGAATATTGCTAGTAAAAATCTTGATTTTGAACAGGCAATAATTCTAAGGGAACAAATTGCAGAGTTGAAAAAATTATTAAAATAGAGGCATAAAAATGTTAGAGAGAATATGTGTGAAAGGGGCAAAAGAAAATAATTTAAAAAATATAGATGTGGAGATTCCACGCAATAAATTGGTCATATTCACAGGAGTAAGTGGAAGTGGTAAATCAACACTAGCATTTGATACAATTTTCGCAGAAGGGCAAAGAAGATATGTTGAATCCTTGTCATCATATGCACGCCAATTTCTTGGACAGATGCAAAAGCCCAATGTTGAACGAATAGACGGATTATCTCCAGCAATTTCTATTGACCAAAAGACAACATCACACAATCCGCGTTCTACAGTGGGTACGGTGACTGAGATATATGATTATTTGAGATTGCTTTATGCTAGAATAGGTACGCCTTATTGTCCACAATGTGGGCGTAAGATTGAGTCTCAATCTATTGACCAAATAGTAGATAAGGTAAAAGAATTTGGCGAAGGTGCAAAATTTATTGTGCTTGCTCCAGTAGTAAGGGGACAAAAAGGTACATTTGCAAAACTTTTAGAACACGCACAGAAAGAAGGCTTTGCCCGTGTAGAAATTGACGGGGAAATGTATGAACTTGATGACAATATAAAACTTGAGAAAAATAAAAAACACAATATAAGTATAGTAGTTGACCGTTTAATAATGCGAGAAGGCATTGATAAACGCTTGTATGACAGTATAGAAACGGCCATTGACCAAGCTAACGGTTTAGTACTGATTAAATCATTTGAAAAAGAGCATCTTTATTCTACTCAACACGCTTGTACACATTGTGGCATAAGCATAGGAGAAGTAGCGCCACGCCTATTTAGTTTCAATAATCCATTTGGGGCTTGTCCTGAATGTAATGGATTAGGCGTCAAAATGGAAGTGGATAAAAATAAATTAATTAAAGATGATTCACTCAGTATCAATCAGGGTGTAGTATATGTTTCTGGTTGGAATATGGAACCGCGTGCTTTGACTGAAATATATATGCGTGGATTAGCGAAAAAATATAATTTTAGCTTGGATGTTCCATTCAAAGATTTGCCTAAGGATATTCAAAATATTGTCTTATATGGTACAAACGGCGAAGATGTAGAATTTACATATAGAAGAAATAATAAAGAACAAAAATTTGTTCATCCTTACGATGGCATTATTGGAAGTCTTGAAAGAAGATACCGCGAGACAAATAGCGAAGGGGCTAAGGCAGATATTGGGCGTCTTATGGTGGAACACGAATGTACTGTATGCCACGGCAAAAGACTTCGCCCTGAAGCATTATCAGTCAAAATCAATGACAAAAATATAGTTGAATTATGTGAAATGTCTATTGTAGATATATTTGATTTCTTTGATAAATTAAAATTAAATTCATATCAATTTTCAATAGCATCACCTATATTAAAGGAAGTAAAAGATAGATTGAATTTCCTTGTAGATGTTGGGCTTGATTATTTGACATTAGCGCGTTCTTCAAGCACACTGAGTGGCGGTGAATCACAAAGAATAAGATTGGCATCACAAATAGGAAGTGGACTAACAGGAGTATTATATATTCTTGATGAGCCAAGCATTGGCTTACATCAACGCGACAATGAACGCTTATTGTTGACTCTCAAACATTTGCGTGATTTGGGTAATTCGGTTATAGTGGTTGAACACGACGAAGATACAATAAAAGCAGGTGACTATATTGTCGCTATAGGTCCTTATGCAGGAGTGAAAGGCGGAGAATTAGTCTATGAAGGGGATGTGCAAGGGCTTATGGAATGTGAGCGTTCAGTTACAGGTGAGTACATTTCTGGAAGACATAAGATTGAAGTACCTGCCGTTCGCAGACCAATAACAAATAATTTCATTGAAATTAAAGGCGTGCAACAAAATAATTTAAAAAATATTAATTTTAAATTGCCTTTGGGTGTCTTTAATGTAGTGACAGGTGTCAGTGGAAGTGGTAAAAGCAGTTTAATAACAGAAACGCTTTATCCCGCACTTGCCAATCGTTTAAACAATGCCAATCTACCTGAAGGCAAATATTCATCAATTACTGGATATGAAAATTGTGATAAGGTCATATTCATTGACCAAAATCCAATAGGAAGAACACCTAGAAGTAATCCCGCTACTTATTGTGGAATTTTTACGCCTATTCGAGAATTGTTCGCTAGAACAGTTGACGCGAATGAGCGTGGATATAATGCAGGGCGTTTTAGTTTTAATGTAAAGGGCGGTCGCTGTGAAGCGTGTGCAGGTGATGGTATCAAAAAGATTGAAATGTTCTTCTTGCCTGATATTTATGTGCCTTGTGAAGTTTGTAAGGGGAAACGCTATAATAGAGAAACTCTTGAAGTCAAGTACAAGAATAAATCAATTTTTGATGTGTTAGATATGACAGTAGAAGAAGCATTGGAATTTTTTGATAGTGTGCCACAAATTAGAAATAAAATTCAAACGCTGTATGATGTGGGGCTAGGATATATTAAATTAGGACAACCAGCTACTACATTGAGTGGTGGAGAAGCACAAAGAGTTAAACTTGCTACGGAACTTGCTAAGCGAAGCACGGGGAAAACCGTTTATATATTAGATGAACCAACAACAGGTCTATCAATGTATGATGTTGAGAAGCTTATAAATATATTACAACGATTGGTTACAGGTGGCAATACTGTCGTAGTAATAGAACACAATCTTGATTTGATAAAAGTGGCTGACAATATAATTGATATAGGCCCAGAAGGTGGCGATAAAGGGGGTAAAATATTAGTTGAAGGCACACCAGAGAAAGTCGCAAAATTCACCGATAGTTATACAGGTAAATTCCTAAGACCATATTTAAATTTAGATGAGTGAATTTAAGCATAAAGTAATTTAAGCATAATAGAAAAATCTCATCTTGACAAATTGTCTTATTAAATGATATAATTCCTTTATATAAAGGAATTTTTTTATGAAATATACAGATTTAGATAAACTAGGAGAAAATGAATATTTTGCCATTTATGGCGACAAAAATAATTGTGGCGACATACAAACATTATTAGATAATTTAATAACAGATAAACAATTTATAGATAGTAACTTAAATAAAACATATGATAATAAAATTAATCTATGTTTTATAGGTCGTGGACTTAAATCTGCTGATTTTGAAAAAGCAGAAAATACTAAATACTATAGATGGAATGTTGCTTGTACAATGAATGATCGAATTGAAAGGACAGAGATTATGCAAGATTACTTTTATATGGTAATGGGTTGGGAAGATAAAACTAAACTTGACGCATCACAATGGTGGCTGAGAGACGGTGTCAAGTGGGCTCTTATCAATAAACAATTAGAACTTTATACTGATAAAAATGATGTTTTGAAAAACTTATATATAATAAATGTTATTAAAGAAATAAATAATAAAAATAATAAAGTAGAAATTTTGAAAAGGTTTCTTAAGGACAATAGCGAGTATGAATTTTATAGTCGAATAAAATTTAATTATTTTATGGTAGATTATTTAATAAAAACAGAAGAATTAAATATCAAAGATTTTGCAAATTATCAGTGCGATAATATAGAACAATTACTGTCAAATATGCTAAATTATTATAATAAGATTTTTGATATTGATAACATTCCTAAAAATTTTGAAAATGTCAAGAATGTTGATGACTTGTTATTATATATAAATGCTAATTTTAATTTTGGCTATGTTACTAAAGACGGCACTTTTCACGAAGGATATGACGATTTACATAAATTAGGCAAGACCGCTACAATGGAAGAAATTTTAAAATTCGATGTTTTAAATTGCTGTGATACATCTAGATTTATAAAGCATTTTCTTGATGGCAATAATATAGAAAATAGAATGTTTTGTAAGTACGAAGTGAACGAAAATAATGAATTTGAAGCACATATTTTTCCTGTATTTAGATTGAATAAAAAAGATAATTGGAAAATTTATGAAGCAGTATCTATGCTTCATAATGGCATCAAAGAATACAAAGATTTGAAGGATTTATTATTGGACCAACAACTTCGTTGGTGGGGATTTAAGGGTGATTTTATAGAAATTGTAGAACAAATACCAGATAATTTATCTATGCCTGAATTAGTGACTTTTTGGAATAATTGTAAAAAAATTAACATTAATGATAAATTAGATTATTTGAGTAATACATTATAGGATAAAGAATGAATAAAATTACTTTAGTTGATTATACAAATGAGCATATGTATTTTTATAAGTATGCAGGAGACATAAAAAGATATATAAATCATATTATTGATAATAATTTTGATTTTGATTTAACTTTAAAAGTTATTTTTAGAGATAAAATTAATGATTATAATTATATTAATAGTGAAATTGCAGGTGGTGCAATGACATATAAATATGGGACATTCTATTTATGTATTGCTGAACACTCATTACAAAATATAGAATATGATGATGGTTTGGATATGGCTATTATATTGTCCCATGAAATGGCACATATATATGACCTATATCATATGATGCATAATAAATATTACACTGTAGAGCCATTAAAACGTGATAAATCAAATATGACAGATTATATAATATCATTAGGCTATAATATTTGGACTGAATTTTATGCATATTTAACTACTTTTAAACAATTTTACGATTTACATAATTATCCTACAAAATTGCAGTTAGTTAAAAAATACGAAAGAATAATTAAAGATTATGAAGAATTAAAAACTAAATTAAATAATTTAAATGAAGAAACACATCAAAAAGCAGAACAGTTTATTAAGGATATAGAAATTTTATTGTATGGATGTTGTAAATATCTCGCAGGCATAATCTACGGTAAGGGTAAATATTATAAATATACTTTGAAAACGCAAAAAAATGTCAATTTTATAAAATTTCAAAAATTTATAGATGGTTTATTAAGTGTAATTTCACCAATGATTACAAATTCTTATGGAAAGGGTATGGCAAAAAAATTATATAACATAGGTATGTATGTGATAAATAAAATGTACGCACAATTTAATATCTACCCATTTAAACATAAAAAATTGATAAAACTCGCACTATTTAATTAAATTGAAATGTTTAATTAATGTATTCTAATTAATTTATTAAAAAATTTTAATTGTAGGAAACTTGTAGTTAATGTTAAAATTATATTAACTAAATAAAAATGTAAAATGATAAGAATAAAACTTCTAAGAACCCCAAAATTATTTTATTTTTAATAATAATAGCAAATTTATTTACAAAAAATTTAAGCAATAAATAAAAAGATATAAAGATTATTTGCCTTTATATCTTTTATAGTTGCAGAAAGTGATAATTAGAATATACACAAACTATTTGTCAATATGGCATAGTGTCTATTATAAATATAAGAAAGTTAATATAATTTCTTTAATTATTATTCGCAAATCTTATATAAACTTATTAAAATTCAAATATTTATACATCATACCAAGTTTTACCCACTGATATATTGATTGTCAATGGAACATTTAGTTTAACTACATTTTCCATTTTTTCTTTTAAGATTGTGCTGATTTCGTCTATTTCTGCTTCAGGACACTCTAACATAAGTTCGTCGTGAATTTGAAGAATCATTTTGCTTTTTAAATTTCTTTTTCTTAATTCTTCGTCAACTTGTATCATTGCTATTTTTATAATATCACTTTCTGTACCTTGAAGTGGGGTGTTCATAGCAACACGTTCCCCGAATTTTTGTATGTTTTTATTTCTTGATTGCAGTTCTGGGATGTATCTCTTACGCCCAAACATAGTTAAAACATAACCATCTTTTTTTGCTTTTTCTACACAATCAGCCATATATTTTTTGACACCATCGTATCTGTCAAAATATTTTTCAATAAATGCTTTAGCTTCTGTTCTTGACATATTCAAAGATTGTGATAGACCATAATCACTGATTCCATAAATAATTCCAAAGTTTACAGTTTTTGCTATTCTTCGCATATCTTCTGTGACATCTTGAATGTTCACATTAAAAATTTGACTAGCAGTATATTCGTGAATATCATGTCCAGTCATAAATGCTTTGACTAAATGTTCATCATTGCTATAGTGTGCAAGCAATCTAAGTTCAATTTGACTATAATCTGCTGATACAAAAACATTTTCAGGCTTTTTGCAAATAAACATTTTTCTTAAACTTTTGCCTTCTTCATCTCTAGTAGGAATGTTTTGTAAATTTGGATTGAGACTTGAGAGTCTACCTGTTGTCGTCATTGTTTGATTAAATTCCGTATGAACAATGTCGTTTTCATCAAGGTGTGGAATAAGCCCGTCTAAATATGTGCTGACAATTTTTGCTACTTTTCTATAACGCATTAAAAGTGGAACAATAGGGTGGGCGTGTTCAATTTCTTGTAGCATTTCTATATTGGTTGAGCGTTTTTTCCCTTTAGGAATAGGTATCTGCAATTTGTCAAATAGAATGTCGGCAAGTTGTTTTGTAGAATTTATGTTAAATTTTTCGCCAGCCATTTCAAATATAGCATCTGCTATCTCATCAACCTGTTTAGAAAAATTATTTGATAATTCTACAAGTGTTTTTCTATTAACTTTAATGCCTTCTACTTCCATTCTAAAAAGTACATCTTCAAGTCTTAACTCTAAATCATAATACAACTTTTCTAGTTGCATTTCTTTAAGTTGTGGCTCTAAAATTTCTTTTGCTTTCAAAATTCCTGAAGCCATAGCTTTGATATTGAGTCCTAAATAATCAAATGCTTTGTCAATTATTTCAAATCGCACTGATGAGTCTATTAGATATTGTGCCATTGACACATCAAAACAAGGCATATTGATATCTAAGCCCCAGTTATAAAAATAATGTTTTTGTTTTTTGTATTGGAAATAAGTTTTCTCTATCTTGTCATTTTCAATATAAGACATTAACTTTTTTATGAATTCAATAGTTTGTTCTCCAGTATTTTTTGTGATGAAAAAATAATCTTCATTTGTATTGAATGCAAAATGAAATGCATCGTAATATTTTTCATAATGACAGCAAAATTTTTGTGGGGTAGGGTTATCCCTGATAATTTTGTCTAATTCTTCTAGTGTCTGGATTTCAATTATGTTACACTGTACTTGAGGTGTTTCATCTAAAATTGCATTAGAAGTAAAAATATTTCTTTTTAATAAAGAAGTGAATTCATATTCAGCAAATTTTTTTTGTACCGCTTCATTGAACGGGAAATCGTATGTCAAATCATTTAAAGTACATTCTATCTCTGCATTTGTATCAATAGTGGCCAGTTCATAGCTTAAATAAGCAAGTTCCTTTCCATTTATAACTTTTGTTTGCTTAGCACCCTTAATATCATCAATGTGTTGATATAATCCATCAAGCGAACCAAAATTGTGCATAAATTCAAGAGCAGTTTTTTCACCCACGCCTACAATCCCGGGAATATTATCACTTGAGTCACCCATCATAGATTTCAAATCTACCATTTTTTTAGGTTCAAAGCCATAGACATCAAAAAAATGCTTTTCATCAAAAACTTCGGTTTCGCTAATTCCTTTTTTAGTTAGCCATACAGTGACATTGTCATCAATTAATTGTAATAAATCTTTGTCTCCTGACACAATGACTGTGTTAAGATTAAAACGCTTAGCCAAAGTGCCGACAATATCATCAGCTTCTATTCCGTCTTTGAGCAAGACTTTTATATTCATTAGTCTGAGCAAATCTTGTAATAAAGGCATTTGAGTTACTAAATCTTCAGGCATAGCATTGCGTCCAGCCTTATACTCTGGGTATTTCTCGTGCCTAAAAGTAGGGGCGTGTGCATCAAACGCCACAGCGAAATATTTAGGTTTATTTTCAGTGATAAGTTTCACTAAAATATTGCAAAAACCAAATATAGCGTTGCAAACTAATCCATTTTTATTTTTTAAAGGTGGCATTGCATAAAATGCACGATTGGCAAGTGAATTGCCGTCAATAATAATAAAATCCACATTAACCTCACTTTTTATTATTATAACATAAGTTTATTTAAATACAATTAATAAAAATAATTAAAAATAAAAAAATGACAATAAAGGCAATATATTTTTAGTAAATTTATAAAAAATAGTTGATTTTTAAGAAAAAATATGATAAACTTATCTTTGTTAAGCCGAAGTGGCGGAATTGGCAGACGCACAAGACTCAAAATCTTGCGAGGGCAACCTCATGTGGGTTCAAGTCCCACCTTCGGCACCAAAAAGAAAACACTAATTAGCATATTTTTATGTTATTAGTGTTTTTTGATTTAATATGTCATATTGATATCGTTATTTAAAACTACTTTAATTTTATTAGACATTTTTTTCCTTTTTAATTTAATTTGAGGTTATACCAAGTTTTGATATGATGTATACTAATACCATAATCTTGACTAATTGATTTGTTAAGAGAATTTAATTGTTCATACATATATTGTTTATTTTCTTGTGCAAATGTCACTATATCTTCTTCATTGCCTGTTTCAACGCCTAAAAAGAGCAATTTGCCTATTTCTTTGCTATATTCTAATTCTTCCTTGGCTACATTATAAATCCCTTTAGCTGTATCTCTATAACTCATTATAAAGGTTCTATTACAATAATCTATAACGAATTTATATGCTTCTTTAGTTTCATTATTAAAAGTTATTTTATCTTCTAGCCAAAATGGAATATCGGCATCAAATGTTATATTATCATAGTTTGAAATAGTTTCGTATAGAAAATTAATGTATGATTGAATTAATTCATTTCTTCTTGTATCAAACTCTGGATGTTGATGTGGTTCGACATCTAAATGAATGCCTTCAAAATTATGCTGGTAATTATTTTGAAATTCTTGATAACGCGTTAGCAATGCATCAAAATCTTGACGATTTTCTATCCATTGATATTCACCACAAAGGAAATAAACTGTGATGTCTTTTTCATTCGCTTTCTTAATAAAATTAGATGTATTTTCTGTAAAAGAACTATCACAATAATAGATTTCGTCAATACCATTGTCGTATGCAAAATTAAGATATTCATCACTAAGGGTATTATCCCACCACCATACACCTTGAATAGTGGATTTATCATTTAAAACTAATGACTGTCCACAAGACGAAAAAGTTAATAGCGTAAAAGGCAATAAAATTATTATTAATGCTTGTGCAATTATTTTATTCATAATATAATAATAAGAAAAATTTAAAATTAAGTCAAGCATAAATTATAATAATATAAAGTTTGATTAAAATATTTGATAAATAAAAATTAATGTGATATAATACAATAATTAAAGGAGTTAAAAATGGCAGAAATGGAAAACGAAATAGAAGAAGAAAGAACTGCAGGGAAGGTTATGTACAATAAAGACATAATCAAATCAATTATATCCTTAGCGACAAAAGAAATAAATGGCGTTGCTACAATGAATAAGACTTCACAAAATCCCATAGTTAAACTTGTTCGTGGTAAAAATGACAATGGCGTCAAGGTGTCATCAAATGGGGATGAAGTTACTATTGATGTATATATTAATATTTTTTCTAATGCTAATGTCAAGGAAATTTCTTGGAGAATTCAAGAAAATATACGAACAAGTGTTCAAAGTATGATGAATATAAAAGTTAAAGCAGTCAATATAAATATAATTGATGTAGATTTTTCAAATCAAGAGAGGGAATAAAATGACGCGTCACGAATGTAGAGAATTTGCTATGAAATTGGTATTTTCTTCACTTGATAATGAAAACTTTGATTATTCAAAGACTTTTGAAGATTTACAACAAGACTATGAAATCAATGACCAAGATGAAGAATTTATCAAATCTTTGTTTGAAACAGTTAATGTCAATAAAAATGATATTATTAAAGAAATTGAAGGCAAGTTAAAAGGATATGAATGGCATAGAATCTATAAAATAGATAAGGCACTTCTTTTGATGGCACTTGCTGAATTGGAATACTTAAAGACTGCACCAACTAAAGTTATCATTAATGAAGTGATAGAATTATCAAAACAGTATTCTACTGATAAAAGCCCTAAATTTATCAATGGTATCCTTGCAAATTTTGTAGGTGATAAATGAATGAAGAACAAAACTTTATAACAGTATCACAATTAGGCAATTATATAAAAAGAATTTTCGACAGTGAAGAGATGTTACACAACATCTCAATTTTTGGTGAAATATCTGCCTATAAATTATATAGGGGTGATACAGCTTATTTTACAATAAAAGACGAAAATGCAATGATAGATTGTGTAATGTTTGGAGCTAATCGCCTAGAAGTGCAACCGCAAGTGGGAGAGAGCGTCATTGTCAAAGGTTCACCTAATTACTATGTCAAAGGTGGCAAACTTAGCTTTAATGTACGCAATTTAATTGCTTATGGTAAAGGTGCATTATATTTAAAATTTTTACAAC
>CALWAB010000105.1 GCA_944372745.1 uncultured Clostridia bacterium
ATTATGCACTCATAAAATATTTTGACAAAAAAAGTAGGTTAAAAATGGATAATTTAAGTGAATTATACAATGTAATTAAGACATTTCTTCCATTTGCTAATCAATATCTCACTAATTCACCACTTGAGCCCTATTTACCCAAAATAGAAAATTTAGTGAATACAATTGATTCAATAGGAGGTATTGATACATTGTCTTCCTTGATGAATTCTTTCAAAAAAAATAACAATCTCCCAACAAATAATATTCCTTCAATAAATAATTATAATGAAAAGCAAATTACTACTCACACAAATTATTTAAAGCCAATAGATTCTTATAAAAGAATAAACTAAAATTTGATTTCAAATCGTGTTCTGTATTTGTCTGTATTTTTGATAACCTTATCCGCATATATATTAGTCACATTAAATGGCGTTGATTGCAATGTTTCATTGTTGTTTGAATAATTTGAATCATTTAGCCAAGAACGAACTTGTCCCTCTCCGGCATTATATGCACATAACACTGTATATTCATCCTTAAACCTATCCATTAAATATCTTAAATAAAATGTCCCCATATTGATATTAAATTGTGGTTCATATAATTTTATTATAGAATAATCATTAATCCCCATTCTTACTGATAACCACTCAGCCGTACTAGGCATTATTTGCATTAATCCTATTGCTCCACTAGAGGACTCACATAAATTATTAAAACTGCTTTCTTCATTAATGACGCTTGCAATCAAAGAAGGTTCAACATCATATACATATCCTGCTGTCATTATTTCATCTTTGTACTTTAGTGGATACATTATATTTATATAAATAATAAAAACAAATAATGTTATTAATAATACCAAAACTGATAAAGCTATAGACAATCCTTTTATTTTATCCATATTATTATTCTATGTTAAATTGGTTTTATTATACTATAGAATATTAACTCCAATACAATCATAAAATTAAATATGATAAACACCAAAACAAAAGGATTTAAAACAATGATATTATGTTCTATCTTCCTTTTGATAGTCATAATTTTTTTAATTATAAACCCCAATAAATATATTAATTCCGCTTTCAATGGTATTCTAATCTGGGCAAAAGCTGTATTACCTGCCCTTTTCCCATTTTTCTTTATAACAAGGTTGCTAACAGAATTGGGCGGTATCAAAATTTTAGCAAATTCAATGCAAAAATTTATGCAAAAAGTTTTTAGAGTAAACGGAATGGGTAGTTATGTCTTTCTAACAAGCATAATGAGTGGATACCCTGTAGGCGCTAAAGTTACAAGTGAATTATATGAAAAGCAACTTATATCATCTAGCGAAGCAAAACGACTTGTCACATTTACTTCTACTTCTGGCCCACTTTTTGTTATTGGTACTGTAGGCGTTGGAATGTTTGCAAGTGCGGAAATGGGATTTATAATTTTAATATCGCATTTTATAGGAGCTATACTAAACGGTTTACTTTACAGAAATACAAATTATAATAAAAATGATAAAACAACAATTAACCAAAAATTTCAATACACTGGATTTAGTGATAACATTCTTGAGAAATCAATGTTAAGTGCCATTAATTCCGTTTTAGTTGTTGGTGGTTATATAGCGGTATTTTTTATACTTATAGACATTTTTAATGATATAGGGCTAATCGGTTTACTGTCAAAATTTTTTGGTGGAATTTTAAGCACATTCGGCATTTCAAATGAATATGCAATAGGTTTATCAACAGGGCTATTTGAAATGACCAGAGGCTGTTATGAAAATTCGTTGATATTTACTGATGTAAAAATAGCAACTATAATTAATACATTTATTATTTCATTCGGTGGCTTATCTACACACTTGCAAGCTATGACATTTCTTCAGAAATGTAATATAAAAATATCTTTCTTTTTGAAACAAAAAATGACACATGCACTCTTAGCTTGTGCTGTGTCAATAGTCCTTACTTCAATATTTATGTAATCAAAAATTTATTAGTTCGTCGTATAAACGATTATAAACACCCCTTAATGATTTGATTTTCTCAGTATCTTTTAATAATGTTCGCCCCACTGCTTTTATTAAAATTTTATTATTTATCTTAATAGCTTCTTTGAATGCTTTAAGATAAAATTTCAATTCATCTTCTTTATCTTCTTTTATTTTATAATCAGATTCTATAACTCTTTCCATGTCTAGAGCAATATCTTTTAAACTTTGATATTCTTCTTCATTATTTACTTCTTCTTCGTCATCAGTTACTAATTCTATATTTTTAGCATTTTCCAAATATAACATAGCATTTCTAAAAGGCAAAATGAAATAATGCCCGAAATTTGTATAAACATCGTTTATTGTTCCATCATATATAAAATGCTTACTAATAAATGCTTCATAATCAATTTTATTTAAAACAATTTGCTGTAAAATTAAGTAACACAGTGCCACTATTTTTTCATTTTCCTTTGGCATTACAAAGTCTTTCGGTGTATTTTCATTGGCAGAAATTGCAAGCCCCAATTCAGTGGTAAAATCAAAGTTATTAATACATTTTTTTACTATTTCTCTAAATTTTTCATCATTATTAATACTTTCTATCAATTTTACAATATTATTCCCCATCATTATGTATTTAGCATCAATGAAGTTATTACATAAAGCAACAAAAGGACGCTGTTCATTTGTTTCCATTTCTCACCTCGAATGTTAATATTATAACATATTCAACTTTATAAAACAAATATTTTAATATGTATATTATAAAACAGTTGGCAAATTACAAAATTTGTGATAAAATACTTTTATCAAATCTACAAGGAGGCAAATCTTGAGTACACAGTTCGTAGCGGATGAAACAGAAAATAAATTAATTTTGTTATTTATACTCGATAAAATGGAAATACCTCTGACTGAGAATTCTATTATGGATATAGCCACAAGTAGAAATACTTGGCTGTCATATATGGATTGTAAAGATATTTTATGGCAACTTGTGAAGGCTAAATTTGTTTATTTTGACCAAAATCCAAACAACAAAGATGAAGGTTTATATTCAATTACTGCTGAAGGCAGAGACTGTTTATCACATTTTTTTGCTAAAATACCTCAGTCAATCCGAGAAGATATTTCTACATTCTGCAAACAAAATAGAATAACATTTAAAAGAGTTCAAGAGTATGTATCCGTTTACCATAAAAATAATGATGGCTCTCATACGATAGTGTTAAGGATTAATAATCCAAAAGGATTTCAGCCTATTTTAAAAATTCAAGTCAAAGTAGATTCGAGACGCAGTGCTATAAATGCTTGTAAAAAATGGCAAGATAAAGCACCTATTATATATGAAAAAATTTTGGAAGATTTGCTTGATTAGGAGGAACGAATGACAACAAAAAGTAAACCGCAATCTTATAAACCACAAGGAATATGTTATACACAGTTTGTTATTAATTTTGATGTAGATGAAGATAATGAATTAATTTGCAAAGATGTTAGAACTTTAGGTGATGGCTGTAAAGGAATGATTTCCACACTTAATTGTTTGATAAAAGACCGCAAAGCCAAAGAAATAGTTCAGGAACTAGATAAATTGGGTATTTGCAAGAACAATACTTCTTGTGCCTTGGAGTTGTCTAAAGCAATAAACGAGGCTATTCTTGTTCATAATGGTGTAGATATTTCACAACTTCATAGCAAGAGAAAGCCCCCTATTACAAGCCTTGGATTATCAATTCAAAGTAAAAAATAACACGATTCACCAATATGGTGATATCGTGTTTTTATATATATTAACTATGCAACAAATTTTTGTGCTACCTTATCTGCTATAGTATTATCTACTACGGTACTAAATGGCACTCTTTCTGTTAATTCTCCTGCACTACTAATTATATCTAATAGATTTTCATAAGCACTTTCTTTCATAGCCGGACTATCTACCCAAGCATCAATAGATTTATAACTTTCTATAGCATTTTGAATAGATGTTCTCGTACTACCAGTGAATGAAGGCATAAGAGAGTCTACTACATCATTTATATCTGCAGTCATCAAATACTCATAACCTTTCATAACGGCAGTAAGGAAACTTTCTGCTTTATCAGGATTTTCTTCAAGCCATGTCGGTGTAGCCATAAATGCAGTATATGGAACTTCTCCGCTTTCTTGCCCAATTGATGCTACTACATAACCTTTACCAGCAGCTACATAATCACTAGCTGTAGGTTCAAACATAGTACAATAATCTCCTGTACCATTTTCAAATGCACTAACCATTAAATCAAATGCTACATCTAGATTTATTTCAGCAGTATTACCAACTCCATTTTGTTCCAAAACATATGCAAGAGTCATAGCTGGCATTCCACCACGGCGTCCGCCTAAAATTTCTTTACCAGCTAAATTTGACCATTCGAAATTAGGTTCTGCTTCTCTTCCAATTAATAATGTCCCATCTCTTTTCGTAAGTTGGCCGAATATAAGTGGTTGTTCAGTAGAACCCTGTGCAGCTACATAGACAGCTGTTTCAGGGCCTAATAAAGCTACTTGTGCCTGCCCTGAAATTAAAGCAGTCATAGATTTATCTGAACCCCCACCATTAATTAATTCAATCTCTATACCTTCATCTTCAAAATATCCATTATTAATAGCGATATATAATGGTGCATAGAAGATACTGTGAGTGACTTCATTCAATTTTATAGTATTACTAGAACTTCCGCATCCACTAAATGCTAATACCACTGCCAACGCTATAGCAATAAGTATGTTAGTCGTTTTCATAATTCCTCCTAAATTTTGTATAAAACGTATGATTATACATTCCATTATATTCAAACTTATACTTTAGTGTTCACTATCTTATTCGACATTTTTTTACAATGTGTTTTATTTGATTGTTTTAGGAATATTTTTATGTTATAATAATTACATTAAGGTGAATTATGACAATAAAAAATGTACCAAATATATTGAGTTTTATAAGATTATTATTAGTTCCTGTCTATTTAATCGCATTCTTTTTGATTAATCAATATGTTGCTTTAGGAATCTTCATTGTTGCTTCAATAACGGATTTGGTAGATGGTTATATAGCTAGGCGTTATGATGCCATAACCGAATTTGGGAAAGTTCTTGACCCATTTGCTGATAAACTAATGAAAACTTCTGCATTAATTACATTAATTTTTATCAACCTTCCAATTTGGGTAGCAGTTGTTATGATAGCGTGTGATTTAGCAATGATTATTAGCGGAATGTGCTTATACAAAAAACAAATAACAATACAAAGCAATTGGATAGGAAAACTTGGCACATTTGTTATTAGTGTGGGCATTGTCTTAAGTTTCTTTGTAGAATGGCTAGGAAATGTTAACCTTTATGTAATTTATTCAGGTATTCTCATAGCTATTATTGCTGGTTTAGATTATGTGTATTATTTTTTTACAAAAAAATTTAAAAAAAATAAAAACTCAAATGATGAACTTACTCAAAATTCAACCATTGAAAATTTAAATAAAACAGCCAATAATGATATTGTGCATAATGATAAACAAGAAACTATAATAGAATCTAATAACACTCAAAACAATTAAAAAACAAATTTTCATAAGTTATTGACAATTGTATGTGCTTATGATATAATTGTAACCGAGGTAAATTATGATAAATTCAATGATTATGGCAGTTACTTTTGGAGAATGGATTTCTACATGGTATCATATCGTAGCAATGGTTTTAATAGTTATTGGCATTGCTATGTATATCTTAGCTAAAAGATTAGCAATAGTAATAAAAAAGAATGATAAATTAGAGTCAAACGATAAATTAATTACTACTTTTAGAGTTATAGCTTTGGTAATATTTGTTATCGGTATAATTCTATTTTGCCTTCCACCAAAAGGATTCGAATGATTAGTATTGTACTTTTAGTACAATATTTGCTCCCATCGTCTAGTGGCCTAGGACGCTAGCCTCTCACGCTGGTAACACGGGTTCGACCCCCGTTGGGAGTACCAAATAAACACCGCATAGGTGTTTTTTATTTTAAATAATATCATTTATACTTATTTTTTTTATATAACAGCCTATATAAATTTTTACCCTTACAAAAAACAAGGATATTTAAAACGAATATCCTTGTAAATCATTTAATCAAATCTTTTTGCCCAATTATATCCAAATACATATTTTCTCTCTGTATATAATGGAGCATTAATATCGTAAATTATTGATTGCGACATTACATATTTTTGTTTATTGGCCATATTTATTGCTTCTACTGTGTTCTTCCCACTCCAAGCACGAAGTTGAAATAAATGCTTTTCTTTTGTCCAATCTTCTGCTAATTTGAGTAAATTAGTTCCTATTCCATTTCTTCTGTAATCTTCTACAACTTCAATATGATTTATAAATGCTTCTTCCCCTTCCAAAGGCTCTAATAAAGGTAATATAACAATGGATATTATGCCTACTAAACGATCATTATCAAATGCTCCATAAGTCGTAGCTTTATCTTTAAAATTTGATACATTATATTTATTCAATATATCACCAAATGTAATTTCTATATTTTTATAATCATCTTCATTTAATTCTCTGTAAGTAATATTCATTTCTAGCAACCTTCCTTTGTATTTGAATAAATCATTATACCCAAAATTTTATATTAAGTCAAGGATTTGTAAATTCATTATGTATAAAAGGCGTTACCAGAAATAATAATTAATCCAACAGAAATTAAGTACATAAATGCAATACTTAAAATAGTCGCAACTAAATATCCCATATTTTTGGAAATTGTATAAACAAAATTGCTTGTCCTAGAATCAGACAATGGTTCTATTACTGCTGCAGTTAATTTTAGCCCTAAACTAAATATAACTATTTTTATTACAGGAATTAAAATTGTCGCAAATAACAATAATAATCCAGCCACCCCTAAGGCATTCTTAATCAAAATAGAACTTGACATTATTAAATTAAAACCATCGGATAAATAACCACCGACAATAGGTACATAACTTTTAATTGCATACTTTGCAGTTTGTACTGAAATACCATCAAAACTACCAGCAGTAATACCTTGAATAGTTATAAAAGTAAAAAATAAAGTCATAACTGAACCAGTTACCCATTTAAAAGCACTTTTGAAGAAAGAAATAAACTTGTCCAACTTAATACTATTGCTTAAATTTCCCACTATAGTAAATATAAACGCACAGATAAATAATGGAAATATAACATAATTAAAAATTTGCATTACACCTGAAACTAAGACGGCTACTAATGGTTGGAAAACACTTACAGAAACTAGCCCACCTAAACTAGTTAGCAAAGTTAATAAAATAGGAAAAATAATTTGCATTTGTGCTTGTATTGATGTTAACAAATCTCTTGTCATTGAAACCAAAGATAGAACCGCTCCCGATAGTACTACAATGATTACTCCAAAACAAACAAAATGAACAATATCTGCTATAGAATGGTCATTAACCTTGACACGCAAATTTGAAATAAAACTTGATAAAATGGCAATAGCACAAATTGTTGCTAAAAGCGGAATAAAATTCAATAATTCATCAAGCAAAATAGTTAGTATTTGCGAAAAAAGTGATTGGTCTGTTGATAAATCGCTTGTTAATAATTGAGCTACTTTGTCATAAAAGCTTGAAGTTCCAAATATAGATATTTCATTTTCACTCAACCCATTTAAGATATCTTGAAACCCACTTAAGTCAAGTCCACTTAATTGTTCATCTACAGTCTCTGTCAACGCTTCTTCAATCTCATCTAAATCAGTTGTTGTATCGGTACTAATTGATAACGACATAGCAAAATTTGATAATATGATAACCAAAAATGCTAACAAACACAAAAACAAATCTCTTTTCTTAAATTTATATTTAAATTGAAAATTTATTTTTTGATAAATACTATTAATCATATTAGCCCCAAAATTATGTTTAAAATTGATGTAAATATAGGAAGAGCAAGCACTAATATTACAACTTTTCCCCCTAACATTATTTTATCGGCTATTGAAGAATTGCCACTATCTGCACAAAGACTTGCACTAAATTCTGTTAAATACCCTACCCCTATAATCTTTATTAAAACTCCAAATAATTCACTAGACACACCCGTTTGTTCTACTATATTATTGAATACAGCAAAAACGCCACTAAGCATATCAACCAATTCAAAAAATATTAATAAAGAACCTGCTAAACCAAGTAATACTGCTATTTCCGGTTTTGTTTGTTTGACAATTAAAACTGCAATAGTAGTTATTATACCTATAGCAATTATTTTAAATATTTCCATATTCCCCTACAATTGAAATAGAACTTTTACACTTTCAAACAATTCTCCTATCATATTAATTAACATAAGCAGAACAATAATAACTCCAGCTAAAGTAGCTAAAGTAGCTATTTCATCTTTGCCCGCATATTTTAATACTTGATTCACTACTGCTGTCAATATGCCTATTGCCGCTATTTTAAAAATAATTTCTATTCCCATAAAATCCTCATATAAAAAATATTGCTAATGTGATGCCAAACAAAAACCCTAATTTAGTAGATATTCTACCTATTTTGTTATAATCTGCTTCACATTTTTCTATCACATTATTTATTTGAAATGTAAAATTTTTTAATCCAGCTATTTGATTCTCACTATCACTTTTACCTAGATGATTAAAAATATTGTTGATTATATATACTTCTTCTTTTTTTAATAAAATATAATATTGTTTTTTGTTGCTAATATAATCATTTATAATCTCAATTAATGCTACACTCGGTTGCTGTTGTTTAACAAAATTTAACAAAATGACATTAATACTATCTTTAAGAAAATTAATATTATTAATTAAAAAATTAAGTAAATCATTTACATCTTTAAAAAATATTACCCTCTTCTTATAATAATTACTTATTCCCCAGCCAATATATGTTGAACAAGCCACAATCAATATAGATAAAAGAATACTTATCATTTACATACATAGACACTTAAAATTTTTGTCATAAACCCCCTCTATAGTTCCAGCACCATCTCTGGTAGATAATAGGACATATCTTTCAAATGTTTGTTTATCAATTAACTCATTAAAATCTTTTTTATTTCTTAAAGCATTAATATTATCACAATGTGTTGTTGCTATTACTTTTACCCCACAGCCCAATGCATAATGTATAGCTCTTACATCATCTTCATTTGCTATTTCATCTGTCATTACTACATCTGGACGCATACTTCTAATTCCATTCTCTAATCCAAATTTCTTAGTGCAATTTGTCATTACATCACAAAAAATTCCCATATTGTATTGTGAAACTCCATTTACTGTATTAGCAATTTCATTTCTTTCATCAATAATCAATATATTTCGTAAATAACGCTGAGATATTTGAAATGCTAAATCTCTTAGTAGAGTAGTTTTGCCTGCACCTGGGGATGATAAAATTAAAGTATTATGAATTAATGGTTCAGTTATAAATTCTAAAATTTTTAAACTGCAATTTTTTATCTCATGAGGTATTCTTATATTTAAAGATGACATATTTTTAATTGTTTTTATGATAGTTCCATCTCTAACACATGTCCCCGCTAATCCAATTCTAATACCACCTGAAATAGTTAAAAATCCTTGTTTAATATCTTCATTATAAGCATAAAGGGAATTTTCACAAGCCTGAGTAATGACATAATCTATCATTTCTTTCTTACATATTATAGCCTTACTAATAACATCTGTAATTCCAGTCCTTGATAGATAATATAAACCACCATAATCTACTAATATTGGACGCCCTAATCTCATTCTTATTTCATTCAACTTACTTTTATTTAAATTATCAAGTGCAATCGCAATAACATCAGGTAAATATTCATTTAACATTTCAACCTCTCTAATCATTATATTAGACAAGCTTTAAAGATATGATAAAAAAAGACAACCGCATAGCGATTGTCGTAAAAACATTAGACCTTATTTAACAAGAGATTGAAACATGTTTTTCAATTTTAAAGCATCTTGAGCCATAATATTTTTAGATTCTGATATAACCGTTACATTATCCATTTTGTACTCTATTAGCAATTCCGCTAAAGGTTCAAATTCAGGACCATATTTTATATCATCTAAAGTGAGATGTTTTACCTCTCCTCTATCCGAAAATTCAATTTTTGAAAAATGGATATGTAATTTATTAGCTTTTTCATCACCCAATTTATCAAATAAATAGTCTAAACTCTTTCGATAATAGTTTTTATCCAATTTACCTTGTAAAATACAATTTATGTGTCCAAAATCAAATGTTGGTATTAATGCGTCATGAATTGTACATAAATCTGTTATTTCCTTATATGTACCTATTTGCTGAAATTTTCCCATTGTTTCTGGGCAAATAAATAATTTGTCATCTTTAAAAATTGAATCATATATTTCCATATATCTAATCAAATTCTTTTTAGTAATTTGAAGTGCTTCTTCTCGGTTCATTTTCATACAACTGCCTAAATGAACAACACACATATTCCCATTCATTAATTTCAACTTTTTTAAGGATGCAGTTATATAATCAAAAGATTTTTTTATCTGTTCTTCATTCGGATTAGCTAAATTAATAAAATAAGGAGCATGCACACTTATTTCTATATTATTTAATTTCGCTAAATTTGCAAATTCTAAAGCTGTTTCGTCTTTTAACAATATCCCTCTGCCAAATGAATACTCATATAAATCTAATCCAATCTGCTTTAGCCATTCAAAAACATCTTTACTAGATTTATGCCCCTGAGCATAAAATTTCTCGTCATTTCCTGACGGCCCGAACCTTACCATATTATACCTCGTCAAATTTCATTATACTATATAAAGCGTATTTTATTAATAAAATACCCATTATCTAGTATACCAAATGAAATTATTTTTTCATTATATCGTAAAATAGCCTTATCTCCATTACTAGATAAATCTAAAACTTTGAATCTCCCACTATTATAAAATAATTCTAAATCATGTTGATTACATAAATTAATACTTTTGACATTCTTAAATATTTCATCTAGAGAAATAACATTGTCTATCCCAACATCATCAATTTTGATAGCATTTTCTATTGAAAACTCTCCACATTTTGTTCTTTGCAAATAACTCATAAATGCAAATGTATTTAATTTATAGGCTATATCCCTAGCAATACTTCTTATATATGTTCCAGAAGAACATTCTATTTTAAAACTAAATGTATCTATACTAACTTGATTAATTAACTCTATATTATAAATTGTTATACACTTTGGTGTTAAATCAAATTCTATATTTAATCGTGCCAAGTCATAGGCACGCACACCATTAATTTTTTTTGCAGAATATTTTGGCGGTAACTGTTCTTGCTCTCCTTTAAAAGAAGGAAGTATTTTCAACAAATCATCATAACTAGGAATAATATTACTCTCTTCCAAAATTTCACCTTCGGAATCTAAAGTACTTGTTTCTTTACCAAAGGTAAAATTCGCAATATATGTTTTATTTTTTTTTAAATAGTAGTCAAATAACTTCGTACATTTACCTAATGTGATAGGCAAGACCCCTTCCGCTAATGGATCCAATGTACCTAAATGCCCAACTTTCTTTTCTCCTATCTTTTTGCCTACTAGTCTACAAGCATAATTGCTCGACATGCCTTTAGACTTGTCCAATATAATAATGCCGTTCATTTTCTAAATCCTTTTTTGAATTGCTTTTACTAAAGCGTTTATAATCTTAAAAATTTGACCATACATTTGACATCCAGAAGCTTTTGCATGACCACCACCGCCAAAATCTTTTGCAACTTCACTAGCATCAATATTATTTTTACTACGAATACTTACTTTGTGCACATTAGGACTAGCTTCAGTTATTAAAACTGCTACTTCTACTGTATCTATGGATAAAATATGACTAATTACACCACCAGTATCTTCTACTACAGCATTATACTTTTTTAAGTCATCTTGCGAAATAAATGAAACAGCTATCTTACCTAAATTATACATTTGTAAATTATTTAAAGCTGTTTTTAATAACATTGTTGTTTTGTATGAAGTTCGCATCATAAAATGTCTATTAATGTTTTCAGCATCAATTTTATGTTCTAACAAATCTGCCACAACTCTCAAGGTGTGAGAAGTCGTACAATCATGCATAAACCCACCAGTATCCCTCAATATACCAAGATATATAAACTCTGCAATCCTTTTATCAATAATAAAATCTTGATTCATTAAAATATCATAAATAAATTCACTTGCACTTGAACTTCCTATGGATACAAAGTTGTGTTTTGCAAAAGGCATAAAAGTTTTGTGATGATCAATGGCTAAAGTATTATCACATTTTTTAATTAAATTACTATAATCTCCAACTCGGTCAATCCCTGCACAATCTGTAATAATTATTAAATCAACATTCTCTGGCTTTTTATATTCAATTAAATCACTTACAAAAAAATAATGATATTCTTCTGGTAATTGAGCTTGAAGATAAACTTTAGATTCTTTACCAAGCTCTTGTAATAGAGTAGCTAAGGCACACGATGATCCTATAGCATCTCCATCCGGCAAAATGTGAGTTAATATAGCCACATTATTAGCATTATTTATTAAATCTTTAATTATGCTAAAATCTTCATTCATCATTTACTAAATCCTTTTAATTAATATTTAAGAAAAGGGCTTACCATTTGATTGATAAGCCCTTTAATTTAAATAGTTTTAAATATAGCGTTCATCTTATCTACATAATCAAGTGTTTCATCCAAATGAAAATGTAGTTCAGGCATCATTCTAATATCTACCATTTCAGCCAATTTTTTTCTTATAAATCCAGCACACGATATAATAGTTTTAAAGCACTCATCTTTATTTTTTGAATTATAAATGCTAAGATAAATATTACAATGCGATAAATCTTTTGTAATATTGACTTCACTAATTGTAATCATACCATCTATTCGTGGGTCTTTAATTTCATTTTTAAAAATGGTAGATAATGCCTTTAAAAATTCTTCGTTTAATTTATTTATCTTATTATTCATTTATCTTTCTATTTGCTCCATAATATATGCTTCAAAAATATCTAATTCTTTTATATCATTAAAATTGTCTAGTTTAATACCACACTCGTAACCCTGCATAACTTCTTTAACTTCTTGTTTCTCTTTTTGGAATGTTGTTATTGTAGTATCAACTACACATTCCCCATTTCTCATTACTCTTATGTGTGAATTTCTTGTTATTTTCCCATCTAATACATAACAACCAGCTACTGTTCCAATTCTACTAATTTTAAATAGAACGCGAACTTCACAATGTCCTATTACCTTTTCAACAAATATAGGTTTTAACATAGATTTAATTTTAGCATTAGCATCCTCAAGAACTTGATAAATAATTTTATATTTGTTTATCTCTACATTATGTTGTTCAGCCAATTCTTGTGCATTATTCTCCACTTTGACATTAAAGGCAACTATAGTAGCATTTGATGCAATGGCTAATTCTACATCATTTTCTGTAACTGCACCTACCCCACCATGAATACAATGCACCTTAACTTCTTCATTTTCTACGGCTGACAACATTTGCTCTAATGCCTCTAAAGAGCCCTGGACATCAGTTTTAACAATATAGTTACATGGTGTTTTATCATCCATATGTCGTAAAAATTCATCTGCAGATATGCTTGTAATATTCTTTTGTTTAGCCAATTGTACTTTATTCTTGCGGTCATCTATGACTTGTTTTGCCATTTTCTCATCTACAGCAATTAAAGTATCACCTGCGTTAGGCACTCTATCCAAGCCAAGAACTGAAACAGGAGTTGATGGAGTAGCACTCGTTATTCTCTGCCCCTTATCGTTAGTCATAGCACGAACTCTTCCAACAGCAAGACCAGAAACTATAGTATCACCAACATGCAAAGTCCCATTAGTAATAAGTACATTCGCTACAGGACCTTTACCCTTGTCAAGTTTAGCCTCTATAATACTACCTACAGCATTTTTATTAGGATTAGCACGCAAATCACTGACTTCACTAACTAGTAATACTACTTCCAACAACTTATCAAGATTTATTTTATTACGGGCAGAAATCTCAACCATCATTGTATCTCCACCCCATTCCTCAGGCAAGACATTGCACTCTGCTAATTGTTGTTTGATTCTATCAACATTTGCTTCAGGTTTATCAATTTTATTAATGGCTACAACCATAGGAACACCAGCTTTTCTTATATGTTCAATAGCTTCCTTGGTTTGAGGCATTACACCATCGTCAGCCGCTACAACAAGAATCGCAACATCTGTTACACTTGCCCCGCGAGCTCTCATAGCTGTAAAAGCTTCATGTCCCGGTGTATCAATAAATGTTATCTTATTCCCATTATAATCTATAGTGTAAGCTCCAATATGTTGCGTTATACCACCTGCCTCACTAGATGTCACATTTGTCTTTCTAATGGCGTCAAGCAGTGAAGTTTTCCCGTGGTCAACATGCCCCATAACTGTAACAACTGGTGGACGATTTACAGTATTTTGAATGTCATCAGCCTCTTTAATTTTTTCTAATAATTGTTCATCAGCACTTTTTTCTAACTTGAGTTCTAGTTTTACCCCAAATTCATCCGCTATAAGTTCTGCAGTAGGGAAATCAATATTAGTATTGATGTTAGCCATTATTCCCAGTATTATAAGCTTTTTAATAATATCAGAAGCTGTTTGCCCTATTTTTTCTGACAAAGTCTTCACGGACACTTCTTGAGTCGTGATAATAGCATGGTCTATTTTTATATAATTTGGATTTTCTGCAGTCTTACCTTTTTTCTTCTTTTTGCCAAAAAATTCTTCATCGTTTATAGCAGAATCGTACTTAGTGACACGACCTTTCTTAACTTCATACTGTTTATGTTCGTTCTTCTTTTTGTTGGCTTGGCTATTTTGGAATTTATTTTTACCCTTTTCAATAACAACATCTGCAAAAGCAATTTTTTTCTCAACCTTTGGTTTTGGGTATTTATTAGTACTTTGTGTTGTATTGATTGTGTTATCGCGTTTTGGTTTCTGCTTATCATTAACTGAAGTCTTTTTATTTGAATAATGCGAATCACTTTTCTCGACAGGTTTATCAAAAACTCTTTTTTGAATATTACTTTTCGTTTCTTCTTGATTAATTATTTCGTCTTTCGGTGCATTATCTTGCTTCTTTTGACTTTCAGCTTTTTCATTTTCTATTTTAGCCTTAACCTCAATCAAATCTTTTTCTTTTGCTTTAGTACGCTTTAATATATTTTCAAGATCTGATTTCGCCTTTTTCAAATCATTTGAAAGATTAAAAATATCTCCATTACTTTGATGTAATTTTGCTATTAATTTCAAATTATCCAAAACAACTGTATTCTTTGTTGGTTTTTTATCAATTTCCAATGCTATTACCTCTTTTAGCTATTTTAACATATTATATAAACTTTGTCAATTCTTCATAAGTTTGCTTATCTATTTCTTTATGAAATGCTCTATTCAAACTATGTTTTTTAATTGCTGTATTAACGCATTCTTCATTCTTACAAATATAAGCACTTCGTCCAAAATACTTTTGTTTGTCATTATTTATATGCGTTTCGCCTTTACAAAGGGTCACCCTAATCAGTGCTTCCTTAGGTTTCATTTGTCTACAGACTATACACATTCTCAATGGCTCATTCAAATTGTTCACCTATTTGTCTTCTTCAAAATCAAATTCAAAGTCAGAATTATCAAATTCATCATCACTTATAACTTCCGTTGAATCGCTATCCATATTTATAGTATTTGTATTATTTTCTGTGTTTTCTTCATCCAAACTAAAATCTTCTTCATCGGATAATACAAAATCATTTTCGTCTAGATTGTCTGCTATTCCTGAGTTAAATATAGTTTCCTTTGAATCTTGTTCTTCAGTTTTAACATCGATTTTAAACCCGGTTAATTTAGCTGCCAATCTTACATTATGTCCATTCATACCTATGGCTAATGATAATTTATCTTTGTCTACTATAACTTTAGCACTGTGGTTTAATTCATCAATTTCTACACTTTTTACAGTAGCAGGTTGTAATGCTCTTGCAATATATACAAACGGGTCTTCGCTATATTCAATGACATCTATTTTTTCACCATTTAATTCAGCAGTTATTGTATTAATTCGAGCCCCTTTATTTCCTATACATGCACCAACTGGGTCTATAGTACCGTTAACTGAAGCAACTGCAATTTTTGTTCTTAAACCAGCTTCGCGAGCAATACTTTTAATTTCTACTTCTCCACTTTCTATTTCTGGAACTTCAATTTCAAGTAAACGACGAACATATCCAGCAGCTTTTCTTGACAAACAAATTTGAGGTCCAAAAGGTGTATCTTTTATTTGTTTAACAAAAACTTTAATCTTGTCTCCAATATTATACTTTTCGTTTGGAATTTGCTCATAATTATTCAAAACGCCATATATATTTGAACCAGCTATTTCTACATAAACATTTTTTTCATCTTTTCTATTTATAATGCCAGTTATTATTTCATTCTCTTTTCCATTCATTTCTTGCAATAGTTTATCTTTTTCTGCTTCGTGAATTTTTTGCATTATAATATGTTTAGCAGTTTGTGCGGCTATTCTTCCAAATTCTTCTTTAGGTACTACCTCTTCAGTAATTAAATCTCCTACTTTATACTTAGCACGAGTCAATCCCGCATTAGCATCCTGAACACTAATTTGTTTCTCTGGGTCTTCTACTTCATCCACTACACTTTTATAGGCATATAATTTAATCGTGTTTTTTTCTGGTATGAGCTTAACAAAAGCAGATCTAGCTTCACCAAAATTCTTCTTATAAGCAGATGTCAAAGCTGTCTCAAGAATCTGAATAAACTCTTCCTTATTAATATTTTTTTGTTCTTCTAAATCATTAAGTGCATTAAAAAAATCTTTGCTTACCATTTTATTCTCCTAAAAATCTATGCTCAATTTTGCATTTGCAATATCTTTTCTATCAAATTCTTTATTTTCACCATCTATCTGTAATATTATACTATTATCATTGACTTCAATTAATTTTCCTGTAAATTCTTTTTTACCATATTGATTATTAAATAACTTAATATCAATATCTTGGTTTAAACGATATAAAAATTCTTTAGTTGTCTTTAATTGTCTTGTAAGACCGAATGAAGATACACTTAAATTGTATGATTCACCATTAGAAATATCTATATCTTCTATCTTTGAATCTATAGCATTGTGTACTTTCTCTCAATCATCTATTGTAACACCACCATCTTTATCAATAAAAATAGTCAAGGTCATATCATCGCCTTCTTTAGCGTATTCAACTTCAATAAGTTTACATCCACAACTTTCAATAATTGGAGTAATTTCTTTTTCAATTTCTTCTAATTTATTAGACATAATTTCCTCTTATAAAATTGAGAGTGGCAAAGCCACTCTCATTTACAACATTAGTATATCACACTTATATGATTTAGTCAAGTAATTTATTCGTTATTTTCGCCTTCTTCATCCAATAACTTATAATAAGCATCAAAAACAGCATCAATAATCTTTTCATCTTCAACAACAGATAATACTTCATCTGATTCTTCATCTGCATCAAGTAAGAAAACAATTGCTTCGTCATCAGCAACGCCTTCCATCTCTTCTACAGGCTTTAAAATTGCATAAACTTCATTTTCATAAGGTATAATAGCAATTTGTTCAAACTCTACTTCCTTATCATTTTCATCATAAAGAACAATAGTCCCAAGATCATTCTCATCTAACAATCTTTCAATAGCATTTTTTTCCATAATAAACTCCTAATCTCTTTTTTTATCTAAATAACTTTGTAGGATAAAAGTGGCTGCAACTTTATCAATGACTTGCTTTCTATCTTTTCTAGACACATTGGCATCTATAAGCATTCTCTCTGCGCTAACAGTTGTCAATCGCTCATCTTGAAATACAATTTCTTGTTTACAATACTTTTTTAAATTGTCTACAAATTCATAAGTTTCTTGACACTTGACGCCCTGCGTTCCATCCATATTTATAGGCAATCCAAACACTATGACATCTACATCGTTTTCGTTTGCAATTTTTGCTATGTGCTGTAAATCTTCATCTAAACTTTTTCTTTTATAAGTTTCTAAAGCCGAAGCAAAAATATTCAATGCATCCGACATAGCAAGCCCAATTCGTACCTGCCCTAAATCAACACCAAGTTTTCTCATCCTTTGCCTGCCACTAAATTAATTGTAACACATTTTTCTTTAAAAACAAAGCAATTTGATACCATAAATACTAAGCTTATTGCATCTTCCTATATTTTTTACTAATTTTCAATTTATATACTAACATTTATGCTGTTACTTCTTTAATTATATCATCTACTATTTTATCTAAAGTTTCAGGCAATGAATCTGCAAATTCATAATCAATTCCATACCTATTTAATAATTCCAATATTGTTTCCCCTACTTCATTGGCTTGTTGTTCAGATTGATGCCTACCATTTGTATCATATTCTACTACACGCTTTAAATAATAATTTCTATTATTAAATGTATTATTTACTTGTGCAATGAACATATTAAATTCTTCTTTAGCACATTCTAAATTGTTATAGTAAATGCTAATAAACGCTGGCGCATCTGTAATCACTACATCAACCTTATCCATAAGGCGTGCTATTCGATAAAATTGATTGCCAAAAATGAATACCTGATTCTCAAAAGCAGTAAAATTTTCTTCATAAAATAGTTCTTTTGCATATTCAGGAGCCATTTCACAATTAATTCCTCTCATTTTTAAAGAAGCAAAAATATAAGCCATAGCAGTAGACTTTCCCGAACCCGGTGCACCAAATAAATTAACAACAATATTTTTTTTCATATAAAATCCTTTTAATTATAATATATTGACAAAATTTGCAAATACTATCTTGAAACCCACAGGTTTCAAGATAGGAGGCATAAGATGAAAGAAGGTTTAATACTTGGTTTGATGGCTGGGCTTGTAGTAGGTGCTTTTTTAGCACATACTTGTGAGCCAGTACAAAAAGCCGTCGAAAAAGGAAAAGCTGAACTTAAAAAACAAGTAGAAAAATTATAAATAATTCATCATTAGTTCGCAACCTAAATTAAAGGGTCTTAAGACCCTTTTTATTTTTTATCGACCAATTTGCTTAAAACATACTCATCTAAATATTCTTGCAAGAAAGGATATCTATTGACCGGATTTTTATCATTATAAGCCAAATCAAATCTCAATAAATATCTATCAAAATCTCCATTAAAACCACTTTCAAATAAATTTAACAATTTTTCTTTGTCGTTTTCTTTTTCTACAATATGAAGTAAAATCACATCACCGCGTTTTACATGTTCAAGAAAAGCCATCATTGCACTATTGTTGTTTAACCAATCTTTTTGCTTAAATATAATATCAGTCAAATCTTTTGAAAAAATATCTTTTTTAGCCACTGCTATAATGTTGGCATCAGTATTAATCAGCTGCAAACCAAAGACACCTTTTTGTCTTTTTTTGTAAGTAAAAGCAATAGCAAGTATTTCCCATTCAAAGTTGGTTTTTCTCGACATTAATGAAGATACATCGTTTGCAAATTTTTGAATATCAATAAATCCACCTATCAGTAAATCATCTTGATATTGTATCATTGATGAATTAATATTGCTAATATCTTCATTAATTCTATCATAATACTCTTTATATTTTGCTTTTGTTATTTCACTAAAATTTCTTATTTCTTCATATTCTCGTTGTTGTAAATCTTTCTTTTCTTTTAGTTTGGCAAACAAGTCTTTTCGCTCTTTGGATATAATATCGAAGACTTCCGCATAATCCTTCATTGTTTACCTCCCCAATTATTAATATTCAAGCTCAATATGCCCAAAGTCATTATCATGACGACGATATACAACATTGACTTTACCAGTCTCTGCGTTAAGGAATACATAGAAATCGTGGTCAGTCATTTCTAGACTTGCGATAGCATCTTCTACATCTGTAGGGTCAAGTTCAAATTTCTTTGTTCTTGTAACTTTATTATGAACGACTTTAGGTTCATCTGATAAAAATTCAAGTTCAGGAATATCAAATGAAGTTTTCTTGAATTTATCTTTCAACTTATCTTTATTTTTATATACTTGTCTTTCAATCTTTGACAAAGCAGTATCTATATTGACATACATATTGTCACTAGCTACTTCACTTCTAAAGAATGTATACCTATCTTTGATAGTAATTTCCATTTTATATAGACCATTTTCATATTTACAATAGACTTGTGCCTTTGCTTCGTCATTGAAATATCTATCCAATCTATTTATCTTTTTTGTTATAATGTCTTTAAGTTTTTCACTTATATTATAATTTTTTGATAATATTTCTAATTGCATAATTCACCTCTTAATTAATCTTTTTTATTTTATTTAAATAAAATCATTTTTGCAAACAAAATGATTGTTAATATTAATTCTTTTCAAAAAAACTACATTTTACTCATTTTTTTTAGCCTACTTATAGAGTTATTGCATTCAGCTATAATTTTCTCGACATCTATAAAATTAGCAAATCCCCCATTTTCGTATAATATTTCACCATTTACCATTGTCATAACAACATTATCAGGACGGGCTGAATAAACCATATTTGATATATAATTATTATTAGGTTGAAAGTTTATATCCTTTATAGATATTCTAATTAAATCAGCTTTATATCCAGTTTCTATTTTACCGACTTTATTATTAAGCATTAATGGATAAGTAGCATTTATCGTTGCCATTTTAAGCATTAATTCTGCTGGCATAATGTTTGTTTCATATAAATTAACTTTTTGAAGTAATGTAGCTAAATACATTTCTTTAAACATATCAATAGAATTATTGCTAGCTGGTCCATCTGTTCCTAAACAAACATTTATTCCTGCTTGCATCATTGAATATATAGGAGCAATTCCACTCCCCAATTTCATATTACTTGCTGGACAATGAGCAATTGATACATTATGATTAAGTAAAATATCATAATCATCCTTATCAATATGAACACCATGAGCAAGCAAACAGCGATGCTCAAAGAAACCAATGTCTTCCAATAATTGAACTGGCGTTTTATTAAATTTTTGCACACATTCCCCAACTTCCGTCAATGTTTCCGCTAAATGAATGTGCATAGGCAATTTAAAATCTCTTGCCATTAAAACAGTATCTTCTAGCCCTTTTGTATCAACTGTGTAAATTGAATGTGCATAAGCAATATAAGATATTAATTCGCTATCGTGTGGTAAACTTTCAAATTCTCTCTTAAGTGCAGAATATCTATCATCATAAATATTTGCACCCAATGCACAAACTAAGCGCATTTTCATATCTAAATTGGCTTTCACAATACTTTCTGGTTCAAAATACGCATCCAATTGAGTAGTTATACCACTTTTTATACTTTCTAACAAACCTAATTGTGTACCATAATAAATATCATTTGGGGTTAAAAATTTTTCTATGACAAACATATTATCGTACAGCCACTCTTGTAAAGGAACATCATCTTTTAATCCCCTAAACAAAGACATAGCATTATGAGCATGAGCATTTATAAACCCTGCACTTAAAATGTCACCCTCAAAATCTATTACTCTATCTGCATTAAATGCGAAACTAAATAAATTATCATTTTCTCCCACAAAGGCAAAGTTCGAGCCATCAATACATACAGTCATATTGGACAATATATTCGCATTTTCTAAATCCAATATTTTGGCATTAATTATCTTAATTTTCATAAAAATCCTATTAGCTATTTAATATTTTATCTGCGATATAAAGACCATGAGCCGCTGCGTGGCTTAAACTTCTTGTAAAGCCACCGCCATCGCCTATGGCATATATATTTTTGCAACCATTAATTTCAAAATCAGTAGTTTCTGGTCTTGTAGCATAATATTTACATTCAATTCCATAAAGTAATGTATCCATATTAGCTGTCCCAGGAGCTATTCTGTCTAATGCGTATATAGTTTCTACAATATTATCTAGTTGACGCTTCGGCATACACAAAGCTAAATCACCCGGTACCGCTTCAAGCGTAGGAATTGTAGTTGATTGAGCCAATCTTTCTGGAGTTGTCCTTCGTCCTTTTACTAAATCTCCAAATCTTTGGACAAGAACACTTCCACCGCTAATTTTATTCGCTAAAGATGCTACATATCTTGCATATTCTATAGGTTCTTTAAATGGCTGAGTGAATGTACTAGTAGAAAGCAATGCAAAATTACTATTTTTAGTCTTTTTGTCTTCTTGAGCATAGCTATGACCATTAATTGTCAATACATTGTCAGTATTTTCCATAACTACTTGTCCTCGCTCGTTAAAACAAAACATTCTAACTACATCGCCATAACCTTTTGTTCTATACCAAACTTTAGGTTCATAAATTTGTTTGCTAAATTTATCCCAAACAATAGATGGTAATTCTACTCTTACTCCTAAATCCACTTGGTTATTATTGCACTCAATTCCGTTTTTATCACACCAAGTTCTAAAATCTTGACTCCCTGCTCGTCCAACTGCAAAAACAATATGTTCTCCATGTACTGATACTTCAGTATTTTGATAACTAAATAATACTGTATTAGTATTTTTGTCTACATCTAGTGCTCTTGCACGCGTTAAAATTGTCACCTTATCCTTTAAATATTCAATTAATTTCAACATTGTGAAGTAATTTTCGTCTGTCCCTAAATGCTTCAAGTCTGTTTGTCTAAGATGCAAATCATATTTCAAACATTCGCGTTTAAGCTCATCATTAGGATGAAATACCTTTGTAGTAGCGCCAAAGTTAACTAAAACTTCATCAGCCTGTTTGATATATGATAATACTGTATCAGCTGGTAAATAATCAGTTAACCACCCACCATATTCTGTGCCTATTATATATTTTCCATCACTAAATGCCCCAGCACCAGCCATACCACTCATTATGGCACAATTAGCACATTTCAAACATCCCCCTTTCCCTTTGTTTTTTGTAATTAAGGGGCATTTTCTTTCAGATAAATCATTGCCTTTTTCAAGCAACAATATTTTTAATTTATCATTTTGTTTACTCAATCTATAGGCAGTCATAATGCCACCTATTCCACCGCCAATTATGACTACATCATATTTATTTAAAATTTCGCTCATATTATTCTCCATTTCATCCTATGTTATTATTCCAAATTGTATTTATAAATTGCAGTAATTCTCAAGCCATTTTTATTTGAAGACAAACTTTTCCCTTTACCCTGCTTTTTATCTGGGAAAAATTCTTTAATATTTTTCTTTACATAATTGTCAGTGCCGTAAAATCTAACTACATAATCAGCATCATTTTTTTCTATATCCACAAAAATAATTTCATCATTATCTAATAAAGCAAAAACCTTTGTGCCTTTTCTAGCCCTTTGGGACAATTCAATATTGCCAGTATTAAATCGCTTGCCAAAGCCTTTCTTTGTAGCTAATACAATTTCAGCACTAAGTGGCATTAAACCGACAAAAACGAACCTATCATCATCTGCCAAATTCATTCCCTTAACACCTTGACTAACACGACCACTTGTAGGAACATTATTTATTTCACAATTAAGTGCCATTCCCTTTTCTGTGACCATCAATAATGTTTGTTTTGAATCAGCTTTAATTATAGAAAGAACTTCATCATCTTCTTTTAGTTTCATAGCAGCAAATTTTTGTTTAGAAATATCATATTCGCTCAATGCCGTACGCTTCAACATACCACATTTTGTAGCGAATATCAATTCTGTTTTGTCATTTTTATTCATTTCAAAGAATGCCAAAATTTTTTCATCCACATCTAATTCTTTGCAGATAGACCTAAATGGCATTCCTTTATCACGCCATTTCACTTCTTTAATATCTTCCACAGCTATTCTACAAGCATTTCCTTTATTTGTAAATGCCATTAAAAATTTATCTGTAGTTGTCTTAACAATATTGTAATGCAATTCATTTTCGGTCAACTGTGACGTGTATTCTTTTACGGTCGTTTCATAATGTTTAGGTTGCATTCTCTTGATAGTACCGCTTTGTGTTAATGCTACAATAGTGTCTTCCACCACCTTATTGGCTTCCAGTATACTCTCGACATCTATTTCACCAAAACTTTTTACTATCTTAGTCATTCTTGGCATAGAATACTTTCTTCGAATCTCTAAAAGTTCATTTTTGATAACATCAAGTTGCAAACGCTTAGAATTAAGTATTGCGGTTAATTTCTCTATTAATATTTTTAATTCGGCTATTTCTTGTTCAATTTTGTACACTTCTAGACTTGTTAAGCGTGCCAATCTCATATCCAAAATAGCTTGTGCCTGCTTTTCTGATAACAAAAATCTTTGTTTTAAACGAATTTTAGCTTCTGTAGTATTAGGGCTATTCTTTATTATTGCTACTACTTCATCAATGTTAACAATGGCTATGTGCAAGCCTTCTAATATGTGCATTCTTTCTTTTGCATTGTTTAAATCAAAACGAGTTCTGCGAACAATAATATCAATTTGATAATTAAGATAATACTTCAATATAGACATTAATCCAAGTTGTTTAGGTTTTCCATCAGCAATAGCAACCATATTAATGCCATAACTTGATTGTAAATCACTGTATTTGTAAAGCAAATTAAGAATATCATTAGGATTATACCCTACCTTCACTGTGATAACAGCACGGATTCCATTTCTATCTGACTCATCTTTGATATCTTGGATACCCAATAGTACGCCTTTTTTGTCTTCTCTAATATCAACAATTTTAGCAAGCAAACTGGCTTTATTTTTTTGAAAAGGAATTTCAGTTATGACTATATTTGTTTTACCATTTCCAGCGTCTTCTAAATGAGTCTTAGCTCTCATTGTAATCTTGCCACGCCCTGTTTCATAAGCTTGATAAAGTTCGTCAGTAGATATGATTGCGCCAGTTGGAAAATCTGGCCCTTTTATGATTTTCATCATATCTTTTAACTGAATAGTTGGATGGTCAATAAGTGCTATGACACCATCAATAACTTCATTAAGATTGTGTGGTGGTATATTGGTCGCTAAGCCAACTGCTATACCCAAAGCTCCATTAACTAAAAGATTTGGAAAGCGCCCCGGCAATGTATCTGGTTCTTTTAATGTGTCATCAAAATTAAAACTCCATTTAACAGTGTCTTTCTCTAAATCTCTTAATAATTCCATAGCAAGTGGTGCAAGTTTCGCCTCTGTATATCTCATTGCAGCAGCACTATCACCATCAATAGAGCCAAAGTTACCATGCCCTTGAACAAGTATACCACGCATATTAAATGGTTGTGCCATACGCACCAATGCATCGTATACAGATGTATCACCGTGTGGATGATATTTACCTAAACAATCACCTACAATTCTGGCACATTTTCTATATGCTTTGTCTGGAGTCATCCCTAATTCAAGCATAGTATATAGAATTCTTCTTTGTACAGGCTTAAGTCCATCTTCTACTCTAGGCAAAGCACGGTCAAGCAATACAAACTCACTATAAGGTATCATTGAATTATGTAAAACTTCATCAATGGATTGCACAAGCAAACCACCATCTAGTTTACCACCATTCCCACCTTTGTTTTTTACTTTAGGCTCATCATTATTAGCCATTTCTCTTACCCCTTTTTGATGTTTCTTAGGTTTTGAATATTCAATGCTTGTTACATTATTTTCGTAAACTGTGTTATTTTGTTCATCTAAAAATTGTCCGTCAATTTCTTCTTTTTCTATTTCATTATAATTATCTAATTTATTTTCTGCTTCATCATTTTCTTGTTCGCCATTATAAAATTCGGCTTCATCATTATCAAATTCAGATTCTTCAAAATGATTGTCATCTATATCTTTATCATCTTGTAAATCGCTTTCATTGTAATTGCCATTCACACTAATATTTTGCAAAGTTTCATTGTTTTCTAAGTTTACAATATCGTCTTCTAAAATGTCATTTTGTTTTTCACTAAATTTATTTTGATAATTATCTTCTTCATTATCTTGCTCTACATCATTTTCTACTTCATTGAAGTTATATTGGTCTTCATTGTCTTGTTGATAATCATCATAATGATTTATTTCTTCTATATCTAATTTATCATCATCGGCATCAAAATTATCATTGTTTGTATCATTGTCTGTTTTATTAAAATTATCGCTTGTTGCATTTAAAACATCATCACTTGTTTTTTGTGACTTAATTCTATCATAATAACTAAACAAATCTAATTGCCCTTCTACAGGTTGATTTGTAAAAACTTCTTCTTCCTCTGGCGGAGAGTTCAAAGGCAATTCAAAAATAGACATCTGCCCTTCTACAGGCTCATTTGTAAATTCCTCGTCCTCTGGCCCTTGATTATCTTCAAATGACACAAATAACTCCTATTATTTTTGCAACAATAATGATAATTTTATATAATGATAACAATGTCAAGACAAATATTATTTAACTTTCTTTAATTTATCAAATTCGTCTGGTTCTTTATTGAAATTAGCATATTCAGAAATATAAATTTTTCTTGATTCAATATCGTCACCCATCAAAGTAGTAATCAATTTTTCTGCTTCCGCTGCATCATCAATAGTTACTCTTATCATAGTACGATTTTTAGGGTCCATAGTGGTTTCCCAAAGTTGTTCGGGGTTCATTTCTCCCAAACCTTTATAACGCTGTATATCATAGCCCTTTCCAAACTCATCAGCATATTCTCGAAGCTGTTCGTCCGAATAAGCATATTTTACTTCATTTTTCTTTGAAATTTTATAAAGTGGTGGTACACCTATATAAACATGCCCATCCAAAATAAGTGGTTTCATATATCTATAGAAGAATGTCAATAATATTGCTCTAATATGAGCACCATCTTGGTCGGCATCAGCTAAAATAATGACTTTATCGAATTTCAAATCATCCGTATCAAAATCATCTCCAATGCCTGCTCCCAAGGCAGTTATGATTGAACGAAACTCATCATTTTGTAAAACCTGTTCCAAACGCTTCTTTTCTACATTCAAAGGCTTTCCTCTAAGTGGTAATATTGCTTGGAAAGACCTATCTCTACCCATTTTCGCACTTCCGCCTGCACTATCGCCCTCAACAATGTAAAGTTCATTTTTCTTAGCATCTCTACCACTGCAAGAAGCCAATTTCCCAACCAAGGCTGTTGCTTCCAAACTATTTTTAGCACGCGTAAGTTCTTTTGCTTTCTTGGATGCAATTCTAGCGTGTGCTGCCAATTTACCTTTATTAATTATAGCTTCAAGAGTCTTCTTACTATCAGCCTTTTCCATAATAGCCAATAAGTGAGTATAAACAAGGTTTTCAACTTCAGATTTTGCTTCAGGGTTGCCCAATTTTGTCTTTGTTTGTCCTTCAAATTGAACATTCTTCATCTTTACAGACAAAACTGCCGTAATACCTTCTCTATAGTCTTCCCCCATAAGATTAGCATCTTTGTCCTTCAAAAAGCCAGCCTCTCGTCCTGCATCATTAAAAACTTTAGTTAACGCAGTCCTGAACCCAGTTTCGTGAGTACCACCCTCTGAGGTCGATATATTATTTACATAACTAAAGACATTTTCAACATAAGCATCCGTATATTGAATAGCACATTCCAATTTAACTTTATCAGACTTTGCTTCAAAGTAAATAGGTGGATTAAATAATGTATTCTTTCCTTCATTTAGATAAGTGACAAAATCTTTAATACCACCGTCAAATTTATAAACACGCTTTAAATAAGAGCCATCTTCATTGACGACATTTTCATCAATTAGTTCAATAGTAGCACCTTTATTTAAAAAAGCATATTCTTTCAAGCGTTTTGCAATAACCTCACCGCTAAAATTTATTGTTTCAAAAATTCTAGCATCTGGCATAAAGCGAACAAAAGTACCTGTTTCATTTGTAGGTCCTAAACAACGCAAAGGCGACTTAACCGTTCCGCCTAAAATCTTACCTTTAGAATTAGGCACGGACGCAAATTCAATTTTGTACTTTTTTCCATTTTTATTGGTAATGACTTCAAGCCATTCACTTAAGGCATTAGTAACGGAAGCACCTACCCCATGCAAACCACCAGAATAATTGTAATTGTCATTATTAAATTTTCCCCCAGCGTGCAACTGAGTAAATACTACTTCAACACCAGAAATACCTAATTGTGGATGCTTATCGACAGGAATACCACGCCCATTATCTTGAACAGACACACTTCCGTCTTTATAAAGTGTCACTGTAATTTTATCACCAAAACCATTTGCGATTTCGTCAATAGAGTTATCAACTATCTCCCACAAAAGATGGTGTAAGCCTTTAGAACTTGTCGTCCCAATATACATACCTGGACGCAAACGAACTGCTTCCAACCCTTCAAGAACAACTATATCTTTAGAATTATACTCTTTCAAAGTCTAACCTCCAAATTCACATAACATTGAGATTATAACACATTTTTGCTCATTTTCAAAAAGATTTAACGCACTTTTTTATGTAATTTTTATACAATAAAACGGCAAAATTCCCCTATATTCGCTATTTATATTAAATAATGATAAATCAAATTTACAATCAAATATATAGATAAATAAATTTAAAAAACATAAAAATAATGGGCTATCTATTGTCAATATACTTATAACATTTAAAAATTAGATTACTCATCTACTACCGACATTCTAATTATATTTATATCATATTTTTTTAAATTAAAATAAAAAAAAGAATGCTTACTGGACATCCAGCAATTAAGAAAATCTGCTACAATATGCAGAATCTTCCTAACATTCTAAAATATATTATATCATAATTTTGTACCTATTTCAACTAAAATCTATAGATTTATAGTTTCTTACATTAAAAATTAATAAATACTACAAAATTTACAATCATATGTAGAATTTTATATATCTAGCAAGGTCTTATTATATTTCTTGTATGTTTTTATCACTTTCTCGACTTGTGGCAAAAGTTTAGCACAAGACATACCTAAATCATCCAACACATCTTTAGCCTTGCCACTTTCTCCAAAGCGTGCCAAATTAAATACCGCATCATATTCACGCAAGTATTTTTGATAAATATCATCATTTGACAATTCAATAAATACACGCAGTCCATCCCCTAAAACTTGTCTTTGATATTTCTTAGATTGTTCGCTAAATATTTTTTCACAAGGCATAGATACAACTCTAGCAGTATAGCCCTTTTTAAATAATTCATCCCTTAGCTCTATACAAGTGGCGACTTCCCCACCGCAAGCAATAAGCGTAATATCGCACTTGTCTAGCGGACTATTTTCAATGACATAACCACCCAATAAAGCCTTCTCTATATCAGAATTCTGCATATTTAAATCTTGCCTTGACAAAATCAAAGCAGTTGGCATTTTATCATTTTTCAAATAAGTGATGTAGCCGGCGACTGTTTCTCTAGTATCGCAAGGTCGATAAACCATAACATTAGGAATAGCTCGTATGCTAGTTAATTGTTCTATAGGTTGGTGTGTGATGCCATCTTCCCCCACCATAATACTATCATGGGTAAGCAAATACAACACATTTAAACCCATTATAGCCGACATTCTCATACTTGGCTTTAAATAATCAAAGAAAACGAAAAATGTGGAACAAAAAGCTCTAAATGCCCCATAAAGTTGAATTCCATTGCAAATAGCCGCCATAGCGTGTTCACGAATACCAAAATGGATATTACGCCCTAAAATTTCATCATTTGAAAAGAATGGCTCGTTTTCAAAAAATGCTTTTGTAGATGGTGCTAAATCTGCACTTCCACCTATTAAATTAGGAATTTTATCTTTTAAAAAGTTTAGAACTTTGCCACTGCTTGACCTTGTCGCCACATCATAAAACCAATTTTGATTGAACAACTGCTCTTGCACTGAATCAATATCAATAGGTTTAAAGAAATCATCTTGTAAAAATTTCTTTAATTTTGGTGCGACTTGCGTATAATAAGCCTTTCTGCGTTTAGCACTTTCTGCTACAATGGCTTTAGTAGATTTTGAAAATTTCCAGTCACGCATTTGGACGCCCAATTTGTCACGCAAATAGTCTAAACCTTTTTCGTCTAAAGCACTTCCGTGAATTTTAGGATTATCTTCAAGTTCACAACCATAACCCAACTTTGTGCGACAAATAATAAGGCTTGGCTTTTCATCCTGTGCTTTAGCATCCGTGATGGCTTGTGAAATTGCTACACTGTCGTTTCCGTCTTCAACAATTTGCACAAAAAAGCCTTGTGCTTCAAAGCGTTTGACAAGGTCATCCCCTAATGCTAAATCAGCTTTTCCTTCTATGGTCATATTGTTACTGTCCAATAAAACAATAAGGTGGTTTAATTTCCATAACCCAGCAAGTGAACAAGCCTCGTAGCTTATTCCCTCGCTTAAATCTCCCTCGCCAACCAGTACATAGGTATAATGATTATAAAATCCGTCTGCCTTGTCTTGTGACAACTTATTTAATTTTTTTTCACAAAGTGCCATTCCTACAGCATTAGCAATGCCTTGTCCTAAAGGTCCAGTTGTAACTTCCACCCCCGGAGCCCCATAATCTGGATGCCCAGCACATTTAGAATGTAATTGCCTAAAAGATTTCAAATCATTTATTGAATAGTCATAGCCATACAAATGCAAAATGGCATACAATAAAGCACTGCCGTGACCAGCACTCAAAATAAATCTATCGCGCATTAGCCAATTTGTGTCTTTAGGGTTAAAATTTAAATGGTCATTAAATAAAGCAAATAAAATAGGTGCACTGCTCAATACTATACCAGTATGCCCAGACTTTGCATTGCTAATTTCCATAGCCCCCAATACTCGCAATTCATTAATTGCTATTTCTCTATCTGTCATATATTGCTCCTTAATTATTTTTAGTATAACATAATTGTAAAATTAAAACAAATAAAAACCCTTAAAAAATGTAATAACTTATATTGTCCCAAAATGAAAAAATAAATTCGACTTAATAGCCGAATTTAAAAAATTTATAATAAAGTATAGGAAATCCACTATAGTAAAATACAAATAATACCGCCTTTGCCTTCATTGACAATCTTAGTGAGAGTGCGACGCATCTTGCGTTGAGCATCCACAGGCATACCATTAAGTTTAGATTTCATTCCATCTTCTATAAGGTCACTGAGAGAGCGTCCAAAAACATTTGTTTCCCAAAGTGATTGCGGATTATTTTCAAATTCCCCTTGCAAATATTTCACAAAGTCATTAGTCTGGTCTTCTGTCCCCACTAAAGGCGACAAATCCGTTTCAATATCTACCTTCATTAAATGCAAACTCGGTGCACTAGCGTGAATTTTGACTCCATAACGATTGCCTTGTTTAACTACTACAGGCTCATCAAGCACCATATCTGTAAGTTTTGGATTGACAACGCCATAACCTGTTTCTTCAACTGACTGCAAAGCATCCTTTAATTTATCATATTCGCGTTTAGCGTGTGCAAGCCCTTTGATTTGACTCATAAGGTGGAAATCATCCTCAATATCCATATCACATTCTTGACTCAATACTTTGTAGAAAAGTTGTGGTTTTGTCTTTATTTCAAACTCAATTTTCCCTTCCCCAAGTTTTACAAGCGAAGCACTAATAGGTTCAAAATCGGCTGATTCCACGAAGAGTTGTCCTTGATTTAAGTCGCCAATTTTATATAAAATTTCAGCGTGCTCTTTAAATTCTTCCACTACATTTTCTATCAATGGGTGTTCGAAAGGTAGTGCCTGCATCCATTTAGGCATATTAACTTCAATAGCAATGATAGGAAATTCTTGAAGCAAGTTTGCGAACATTTCATTAATGTTATCTTGACTTAAATTAGCCACATCCATAGCCATTACCTTCACTCCATACTTACTTGTTAAATCATTTGCAAGTTCTATAGTATCAGGCGCTTTAGGATGAGCAGAATTTAAGATAACAACAAAAGGTTTTTGTATCTCCTTAAGTTCATTAATTACCCTTTCTTCACCTTCTATAAAAGCATCGCGTGGCAATTCCCCAAAACTTCCGTCACTCGTCATCACAATACCCACAGTAGAGTGTTCTTTAATGACTTTTTCCGTGCCAATCTCAGCAGCGCGTTCAAGTGGCATATCTTCATCGCTCCAAGGCGTCTTAACCAAGCGTGGCTTCTCACCTTCGCTACTGCCAAGAGCCCCTTTCACAAAATACCCCACACAATCAATAAGGCGTACATTCATAGCAATATTGTCTATATTGATGCTCACAGCCTCGGACGGAACGAATTTCGGTTGTGTAGTCATAATAGTCTTACCGTCTGCAGATTGTGGCAATTCGTCCACTGCTCTAATTTTAACATTGCTATCTTCAATGTTAGGAATAACTAATTTTTCCATAAAATTAGTAATAAAAGTAGATTTACCTACTCTAACTGGTCCAACAACACCTAAATAAATGTCCCCATTGGTGCGTTTAGCTATATCTTGGTAAATGCTGTTTTCCATTAAACCCTCCTAGATTTATAACATTATATTCTAGGCAAACAAACTTTATGATAAAAATAAAAAAATCCCCTAGAGAAATCTCTAAGGTATTAAATTAGTTACAATATTAGCCATAACTTAACCCATGGTCAAGTAGGCACTCTTATTTATAATTATTAGGCGTTTACATAGGCAATATTAATTTTGAAAAAGCGACAGGATGCCTATTTATCTATAAAA
>CALWAB010000106.1 GCA_944372745.1 uncultured Clostridia bacterium
GAATTCTTACGAAAGGCATTTAATACACGATTTCTTACAGGATAGGCCTGAAGTAATAGCCGAATCTTTTGGTGTAGAACCTTACAGATACTTGACTATTCGTCCTAATGACAAAGATAATCGTGAACAAGAGTAGGTATTTACCTACTCTTTTTATAGTTAGGTCTGGGTGCTGGTTGGGAAATTTAATCACCTAGGTGAAATACTAGGGGATTTCATCCCCTATGACCCTAGAGCAGGACAGTGTCCTGCACCTGTGGTCTTGGCGTGGAGCACTAGCCCACTTTAGTACTAAGAACAACAATAAAATATATCTTTGTGCTTTCGCACAAAGTATAATTATATAGTACTAAGTTGTGTCTAAGTACTTACCAATGACCACGGCAGTGCGCCATCGCACCTTTGTGCTTTCGCATAAAGTATAATTATTTAAGCACTAAGTTGTGGCTGGGTACTACCCAATGACCAATGCCGTACGCTAGTACTCTAGGGGATGAAATCCCCTAGACACCAAGGTAAATTCCCATAGATAAAAAAACTCCTAAAAATTTAGGAGTTTTCTCAAATTAAAATAATATAATACTGCTGAGCAGTCCGCCTACAAATGTTACGCCTAAGCATAAATACGCCATACAACTACAAGGGTATGGGAACTTTTTAACACAAGGCTTAAAGTAAGCACATTTTCCCCAGTCGACGCAACCTAAGTCAAGTCCGTTACCAACTTTAAATTCATTACAAGGGTCACAGCGATTGGCTTCCGCTTCCGCCTTTGCTTCTTCGTCTGAATTTTTTTGTAATCTAAATTTAAATTTATTGAGTAAGGCTTTAGTAGTGTCGTATTTACCGCCTTGGTCAACATTTTCGTTAGAAGAGTCACTACTACCAGCAGAACCACCGGAAGTATTAGTAGAGGATGTTCCGCCAGATGCCTTTGCTCCGCCTTTTCCACCTTTTTTACTGCGTAAAGCGTTTACTGCTTGAGAACCTTTGTTTTTAGCCCCTTTAGCAAGCGAAGATGCGGCATTCATTCCACGCTTGGTGATGGGGTCATTACGCATTTTTTGAAGTTCGTCTTGACCTTCACCTTCTTTGTTATTGCCAAATTGTTTGTCATTTTCTACACTATGGGCATACAATTCGTTTAAATCAATGTCATCAAAATTCACTGTACGCCTCCTATCGTAATTGTGTTTTCATTAAAAATAGTTTTTGTATGTGTGGTTGTGTCGAAACTGTTAACTAAAGTGATTGCTAAGTCTGCAAAAACTGTCGCTGGGTGTGATTGAAGTACGCCCCTAAAGAAATTTATACATTTATTATTATAAGTTTCATTTAAAGTATTAAATTGAATACTTTCATTTGTTGTTTCGTAACCATCACTTATTGAATCAATTATATCATATTTTAAGGTTATATACAACCTATTAGGCAGAGCTTCTGCAAAATCTCCTAGCGAATCTTTTAGTTCGGTTGTGTCTAAACACATAATAATTGTGTGAGATGTAGCACTTGTTAGCTCAATACGAAGTACGCTAACATCACTGAGTTCATTTGTTTCTGTACTAGAATCAGCGAATAGCGATTGAAATAGTAATGATTCAAAATAGGCAAATTGGTTAGGTGTAAATTGCATAGTATTTAGAATGGTAGTATTATTGTCGATGTCGAGTGCTTCTATATTTAGATAACCATTGTCGTAAAATAGGTTTGACCCATCGTTGAGAGTAATATTAGCAGTGAGTTCACTTTTTACATATTCAATATCATCATTTGTGTAAATACCTTGATAGAAAGGCGTTTCGTCAAAAGGCGTGTTCATAACTTGTACAAAGTCATTGTATTCTTCTTCACTATTAAATCCTAATTCTTGAAGAAGTGAAGCCCTAAAAGATTCGTTTATAGCACGCACTCCAAAAAATGCACCTACTATTGCTATGATTATGAATATGACGAGCATACCACCGCAAGTAAGAAAACCTTTTTTCATTTATTTACCACAAAGTGATTATAAGATAAACAATCAAACCTACAAAAAGTGCACCAACAATCACTTTAAAAATACATCCCATTTATACACCTCTAATTAATTTTAAGTATACTAGAATTGAGAGTAAGTGTCAAGCCATTTTGTGAATTTGGCAGTATTTAATTGTATGTATTTGCAAAATTTTGTTTTTTATGATACAATAACAAATAAATGTAAAAGTTTAGACACCGTTCGACAAAATTTGACAAAATACGACAAAACTTGACAATGTATTGAAATTGAAAAACTACAAAAGATAAATGAGAGGGAGGAAATGTGATGTATACAAAAGAAGATTTAGAAAATTCAAGTATATACCAATTGCGACTTATAGCACATAAAGTCGGTGTCAAAGCACCCACGACTAAGAAACGCGATGAACTCATTTTTCATATTTTGGCAATACAAAATGGTGAAGAAGAATCATATTTCCCTGAGAAAAAAATGGGGCGACCTGTCAAAGATTTGTCTATAAAAAATAATATTGGACCTATAATGTGTCTTGATTCTGATGATACGAAGGGTCGTGTGGTATTTAATGATTCACAAGTAGATAGAGTGAATACAACTGGCAGGGTGAGAGGATATTTAGTTGAAACTTTGGAAAATGAATTTTATGTGGTCAATTATGAAAATCCAGTTGCAGTGGAGCGTATAGCTTGGGTCCCTACTAAAATGATTAATAAAAGGCGTATTCGTTCTGGAAATTTTCTTGTGTGCGATGTTTTGAATAGAGATGATAATATCCCTATGGTGTCCAATTTTGTGGAAGTGGAAGGGCAACCATACAAAGGGTACAGTTATGAACAATTTGAACATAAAAAAGTTTGTTTTGATAAACATCCTTATTTTAGTTATGCTGGTGGTACAGTGTTTTATGGAGATAGGGTGCTTTTCAGTGGTGATAAATTCAAAATATTTAATTATGTTATGAAATTAATCACTCAAAACTATAATTATTGTGAAAGTGTTGTCGTCTTAGGATTGAATTTGACACCAGAATTGGTGGAAAAATACAAGAATAATACCAGTGTAGAATTGTTTTATAGTCTATTTTCGGATAATTTTGAAACGCAATATTTTACTTATAAATTGGCTGTAGACCATTCAAAGCGCTTGGCAGAACTCGGTAAACGAGTGATACTTGTCGTGTTTGATTTGGACCACTTGTATGATAATCTTGATATGACTGAAAGGGAAAAATTTGAATCAATAAAGAGCTTGTATGGATTGGCAAGAAGTTTTGAAGAATCAGGTTCATTTACAGTAGTCGGCACTAGTTCAAAAGATTTTTATGAAAAAAATGCATACTTTAAAGATTTTATAGATATGTTAATAATAGAACAAAATGACAACGCACTTATATCACAAAATTTACGCCTAATGAGAAATGGTTTTTAGTATACATTTTTATTGCTTTTCAATTACACTATGTCTTATTATTTATTGATTTTTGTGAGTATTATAATACTCACATTTTTTTATTTAAAAATCGGTTCTTTGTCAATAATGTGGGTGTAATAAATATAAATCTATCTAAAATATAATTTAACGAAAATAAAATTGACCCCCACGAATATTATAGAACCCCAATACGCGGAATAGTCCCGCAGTTTAATAGAAGTTAACCTCTATATAAAAATACCTCCTACGAAAAATTTGTAGTCTACACAAATTTTAATTATAGGAGGTAATGTCATGAAAGACAATAATAGTTTAGCACATACGATTTCAAATTGTAAGTAATAATGCAAAATTATAAAATACAATTTCTTTGGAATATTAATAAAAGTTAAAGCAACGCTGATTTAAATGTGTTATTATCAGGTTCACTTTTTAAATATATATATAAATGGTTGGGAATTTAATTAAATATCTTCATTTTATGTACGAAGCAAAGACAGTATTAAAAAAAATCCATAGGTTATTATTACTGCCCTGTGCAAAAAGAAAACATTACATCACATTAAATTATGTGTTTTACTTTCATTTATAATATTATTCGCAATTATTAAAAGTCAATTTTTTTTTAATACTTTTGTTGTGTACTATTTATTAAACACATCTTATTGTTGTAAAAAAAATATTATAAAAACATCAATGGAAAAGCAATAAAATAAAAAATATTTAATAAGAAAAAGAATAAGAGTTGACAATAAGAATAAAATGTGATATTATAAATATACAAAATTTGCGTCATTAGCTCAGCTGGATAGAGCGTTGGTCTACGGAACCAAAGGTCGGGAGTTCGAATCTCTCATGACGCACGAAGTGAAAGCCTAGTATTTAAGCCACTTTTGGCTATGCTGGGCTTTTTCTTTTTGTTACTACATAGACAGATAATATTTTTATATTATTTTTTATTCTAAATATTTTTTATAATTTATGCTAAAGATAATTTTGGAATTTTTTATATTTATTAATTAATTTATATAATATTTGTAAAATTTAAGGTAAAAATTTGTAAATTTTTTTATTTTTTTTTGTAAAAAACGCTTGATTTTCTAGTTAACTATAATGTTATACTCTGGTTAATTAGGAGGAGATTATGTATACTATTGAACAATTTAGCAAACTCACTGGGTTGAGTACAAAGACTTTGATTAAGTATGAAAACTCTGGTATTTTGAAACCTGAAAAGATTGATGAAGACAAGGGAGATTGGTATTATGGCAAAGAAAGTCTAAAAAAAATTATAGACATTTCTATTTTGAAATCTATAGAATTTAGTACAAAGGGTATTGAGAATCTATCTAAGAAAATGATAGATAAGAAAATCAAAGCAATGCGTGGTATTAGATTTATTGAAAGTAATATGTCATTATTGAAAAGTGTCAAAGATAAGGCTGTAGATGGTGATAATTTGTCAATCTTTAAGTTGGGTGATAGGTGTCTTAATGGAGAATGGAATTATAGATATAGCACAACAAATTTTGATGATATTGTTTGTTTTGATTATGATTATGATTTTTTACAGAAAAAAGAAGACAAATCAATGCCTAAAATATTATATTTTGGAAGTGATGACATTGAAACAGACACAAAGCCTAATAAAATAATTTTTGAAAATTGCATTGGCACCGATACAAAACAAATTTTTGATTACAGCGATAGTGGTTTTACAATAATAGATAAAAAAGGGAATAAGCGTAGATTTTCATATTTTACTCTAAGTCATTCTTTTGACCTTATTTTATGTGAAATGCCAAGCGATGATTTGAGTAAAAGAGTTAAATTTCATATATATCAAAGTTTTAGGTCAATTAATAAAATAGATTATTCAGCAAATGATATTAGAAAAATTTATGAAAAGAATAAACCACAAGATGATAACTACTCAGTTGGCATTGAATTAAATTCTTCAATTATTGATGATTGGAAAATTTATGATAAGATTAAAGAAAGCCAAATAGATAGTTATAATGGCATTAGAAAAGGAAAGCGTGTGGAATATCTGGGTCCTTTATTTGAATGTTTGGATATTAAAGAAAATAAAGATGTTTTCACTATTGAAGAAGGTGAAAGCCTTCTCTTGGTCTTGCGTAAAGGCAAAGAAAAAACATTAAATAGGGACAATACTAAAATGTCTATCCTTATGAGCAAAAATAATGCAAATGAATTTGCTATTAGGGATACGACAAAAAAGGAGCCTAGGTTATTACTTGGCAAATATATGAGAATAAAAGATGAAGATTATCTTTTTGTTAAATTAGGTGCATTAAAAGGATTGGATGATGATGTTTATGTATTTATAAAGAAATCATCACAAATTAAAGATGATGGTTATGAGGCAAGTGATAACGAAAAGGATGATTTTGATTTTGATTTTTGATACTATATAATGTGTAATTTTTTAGTTTAATCTACAGATTTACAATAAAAATAATTTAATATAATTTTTACATTTTTATTAATTTGAATTTAAGATATGGAATCAATCATTGGAGTTTTAGATTAAACGCTTGATTTTATACTTAATATAATGTATATTTTTATTAATTTGGAGGAATTTATGTATACTATTGGACAATTTAGCAAACTTACTGGAGTAAGTACAAAGACTTTAATTTGGTATGACAATGTGGGAGTATTAAAGCCTGAAAAGGTTGACGAAGACAATGGCTATAGGTATTATAGTGATGAAAGTTTGAAAAAAACTTGTTGACATTTATTTTTGGAAATCTATGGATTTCAGCGTGAAAGAAATTGTCAACCTTTCTCAAGGTGTGATAGATGATAAGATTAAAGTTTTACAAAAGAAAATAAATTTTATAAACTTCAATATGAATTTATTGAAAGATTTAAAAGATGAGAATGTAGAAGATAAAGATTTGTCAATCTTTAAGTTGGGAGATAGGGATATCAATGGACATTGGTTGTATAGAAATTCTTCAACTAATTTTAAAGAAATTGATGATTATACATATAAAAAAGTCAATGACTCTATGCCTAAACACTTATTTTTTGGAAATGACATTGCTACAGACACAAAAAGTATTATTGAGTATGACGACAATGGCTTCTCTTTAAAAGATGACAATGGCAATGTGCGAACATTTGTATATTTTATTTTAAATCATTCTTATGACCTAATATTATGTGAATTGCCAAGCGACGATAAAGCAAATAAACGAATAGAATTTCATAGATACAATAAGTATAATAGAGAACTAAAATATTCAGCAGATGATGTTAAAAAAATCTATGATAAATGTCAACCACAAGATGAGAAATATTCAAGCGATATAGAATTAAATACTTCACTATTGGGAGAATGGAAGGTTTATGACGAAATTGCAGAAAGTCAAGTGAATACTTATGACGGTGACAATAAGGGTGAAGAAAAAGTTCATTATACACTTTTTCCATTGTATGAAAATCTAATCATTAATGAATACAAAGAAGTGATAACTATGAAAGAAGAAGATAGACTTCGCATACATGGAACATGCAAGGAAATAATTTTGACCAGGGACAATACTATAATGCCAATTATGATGAGCAAAAATAAAAATGATGAATTTGCTATTAAAGAAATTATGACAAAGCAACAAAAATTAATGCGTGGTAAATATCGCAAAATTAATGATGAAGAATATTTGTTTATAAATCTTGATAACTTCATAGAATTGGACGAAAGAGCCTATGTCTTTAAAAAAGTAATTGACAATAAAGAATAAATTTAAAGTTACTAAGTATTAAATAAAATTACTATTTAAGTCCTTTTCATAGTTAATGGACAAACATTGAAAAATTTAAATTTACTTGATTTTTTGATTTTTATTGTGTTACTAATTTTACACATAGCACTAATTATGTTGGCTCAGTTCCGCCCTTGCACCGTGTTTTAAGAAGTAAGTACAACTTACTTCTTTTTGTATTTATTGACTTTTTGATAATATTTGCATATAATATATAATGGACATAGCAAAAACACTTAAAGTGTCTGTCGGCTTAGTTCCGACCTTGCGCCGTCCGATAGGAAAAAGTTTTTACTTTTTCCCTTTTTATTTGGCTCTTTGTTAATAATGGGGGAGTAATAGATTAAGCATTTAAAATATCCCTTAAAGAGTATAACTTTAATATTGACCATCACGAATATTGTTAAAGAACTAAGCAATATATTTTATGTTCTTAGTACTGAATTTGGCTAGTGCTACTCTCCAAGCCTACAGATGCAGGAGTATTAGCACGGCAATGGTCACCATTGGTCACCGCTGGTGATTAAACAATAGTAGATAGATGCGTACAAACAAGACCAGTAGTGTTGTGCCAGTACCCACCCCACAGTAGGGTATTCTACCTCTAGGGTTGTAGGGGAAAAAATACACCTACATTTCTAGGGGATGGGAAATTCCCTAAAAAATTCATTTGTATACACTCTCAATCGATCATAAAAGTGATAGATTATTTTTTGTAATTTTCATAATTGTATGTCCCATTCATCACTTTTAGAAGAGTATCAAAATTGTCGTCTTCTGCCATTTTGTTGTTGTGTAGTTGACCACATTTTTGACACTTGTATGTGATTACATATCCTTTATTGTTGTTGTAACTTACTGATATGGGAATAAGTAAACCTTTGCAATCATTTGCACGGTCACCGGGGTTGTGGTCAATGTGTATTGATACAAGGCAATTAGGACAGTGGTCACGCGAAGTGTAACCAAGCGGTTCTACAAGAGTGTCGCAATTGGCACATACAAAACCATTGTCATTTTTTGTGAATTTTCTTTCCATATTTTAAATATATCATAAATTTATTGTTTTGTCAAAATTATTGTTAAGATAAATTAGTCAATTTAAAAACATATTGCATTATTTAATAACTTATTGTAAAGTGATTTGATATATTTAATTAAATAAATTTTGGCATACAAATTTTTTATTAAACTAAAAGTAAACAATAGATATAGTATCTAAGAAAATGAGTTTTAATTTAAAATCAATATATAATTAGTAATTAATCTTATAAAAAATGCTATCATTGATTGATAGCATATGTGTTCAATAATTCAATATTTTTGTTTGACATATCTATAAAGAGTTTGTATAGGATGTGTTTATACTTAAGGAGAAAATTCATATTTTTTTGTACATTTGCAATTAAATATTTTTAATTTTATATTTATTAATTTGTTTTGTATGGTTTATCAAAATAGTGTGCAATTAATTTTAACGAATACAAGACTTTAATAGGAAGAATTTAATTTTATGCACACATAGTTAATAAGCAAAAAGCAACCTTTATATTATATATTTCTTTCACTAAAATTTTGCCCTTAAGCATTATCAAGTAGCATTTTGTCTGCGATTAGTGCGATAAACTCAGAGTTTGTAGGTCTATCCTTACTGTCGTACACTTTCATACCAAATATGGTGTTAATGCTCTCAATTCTGCCCCTATTCCACGCAATCTCTATGGCGTGTCTTATTGCTCTCTCAACTTTAGACGGAGTGGTCTCAAACTTTTGTGCAATAGCTGGATATAACTCCTTTGTTATGTTGTTCATAAAATTAGGATTACTAAACGCAAGTTTAATAGCTTCTCTCAAGTATTGGTAACCCTTTATATGAGCAGGTATACCAATGGTTAGGAACACATTAGTAATTTGTTCTTCAATAACTTTGGCTTTAGCCTTAGCACTGCTATGAACAG
>CALWAB010000107.1 GCA_944372745.1 uncultured Clostridia bacterium
GAATTAAAATGTGATGTCACATTGGTAGTAAATAATTTTGGAGAAAACGAAAATTTTGATATTGTTAAACTATCTCAAATACTTAAAATGCCAATATATGTCATAGAATTTTTTGATAAAAAACAAGTAGTAAATACATTGCAAGGGGGGACAAAAAATAAAATAGATAATTTCACATTGGATTACTTAGATAAAGTGCCATTTAAAGAAATCAAAAGCATATTAAGTAAGTTTAATGTAAAATTAAGTAATTTGCAATCTAATAAAATAAAACAAAAGCAGAAGAAACCTTTTTTAAAAAAAATATTTAAAGAAAACTATAGGGGAGATAAATTAGAAAGAACGGCTACAGATAAATGCAGTGTGTGTTCTAATAAAAGTGATTGTGCTAAAAGACATTTTTCTTCTACAATGAAGGGACTAAAGCAAAATGATAAATCTATTATTGATGCTTTTGTGGCAATGAGGATAATAGAGGGTGATGAGAATTATATACAACTGTATGATTTAGACGATTTAGCAAAAAGGCAAATAAAAAATCTTGTCAATGACAAAACCAGTGAGTACCTATATGAACTTCGCTTCAATAAAATTGAAAACATATTAAAATTATGCAATTATAATAGAATATTGGAAAAGCCAAAAAAATCAAACATTGAAAAAGCAGATAATGAGAAACAATATAATACTAAAACCGATAAAAATGTAGAAAATGCTTTTGTAGAAAGCGGACGAGCGATTAGCAATAATTTGCCTATAAGAAATAAAAAAGATAGTTATATATCAAGAAAAGATACACATAAACGCAGTTTTTTATTTAAAAAGAAATTTAATAAGAATGAACAACTTACATTTAAGGGGTATTATTTAGATAAGATACTACTAAATAAATATTTAGCATTGCCAATTTTTTTATTGATAATACTCTTTATATTTTTTATAACATTTGGTTCACTAGGAGCATTTTTAAGTGACAGTTTAGAGTATTTGATAGTAGATTTAATAGGAACACCGATTTTGAATCTATTTGATACCATAGGTGTAGAGTTTATATATTCACTTTTCAAGGATGGAATACTCGGCGGAGTGGGTTCAATTGTCTCATTTTTGCCACAAGTACTTTTGCTATTCTTATTTTTGACAATATTAGAAGAAAGTGGTTATATGGCAAGGCTTGCATACTTGCTTGAAGGCATTTGCAATAAAGTAGGCTTATCTGGCAAAAGTGTTTTTACCTTTTTAATGGGGTATGGTTGTACTGCTACTGCAATATTGACGGCGGAAAATTTAGAAAGTAAAAACGCAAAAATTAAAACCGTTTTGACAACACCATTTATGGCTTGCAGTGCGAAATTGCCGGTATTTGCAGTGTTGGGTGGTGCATTCTTTGGAGCAAGCAATGTTTTTGTCATTTTTGCCTTATATATATTTTCGGCGGTAATAGGTATAGTAGTTGTCAATATTTTAGATAAAACGATTTTGCCTAACAAAGATAGCTCATTCTTACTTGAATTTCCTCCATATAGAGTGCCAAAGATGAAAATATTGTTAAAATCTGTAGGTAAAAATACAGGCCAATTTTTATCAAGAGTGGCAAATTATATACTCATCTTCTCTATATTAATTTGGTTTTTACAAAGTTTTACTTTTACATTGTCTTATGTGGATAATCTAAGTGAAAAAAGTATGCTACAAACAATTGCCGAATTTATAGCACCAGTGTTTACGCCACTAGGTTTTGGTGAATGGGGTGCAGTCAGTGCTTTGCTTGCGGGGCTAGTGGCTAAGGAACTTATAGTGAGTTCTATAGGCATTATAAATAATGTGGGAGCGGGAAGTGTAGATTTAGTAGGTGCAAGTATAATTGCTACAACAAGTGCAGTGCATTTTAGTCCCGCTAGCGTTTTAAGTTTCTTAACTTTTTGTTTATTGTATACTCCTTGTGTGGCGACAATTTCTGCAATGCATTCGCAAATAGGGACTAAATGGACGGTATTTTCTGTGGTGATGCAATTAGTCGTCGCATATATTGGGTCTTATGTAATTTATAAAGTCGCATTGTTGTTTGAGTATTTTAAACCAGTTACAGCTATTTTCATAGTCATAGTTATATCATTATTGTGTATTAGTGCAGTAAAATTAATAAAAGTAATTTATGATAGAAAGATATGTCCTTATAAAAAATAAAGATGATTTTTGACATATATTGACAAATCTAACAATTTTTGTTATACTAACTATGTCTTAAGTGTGTATGATTAGTTGATTATTTCATATACTAATCTTAGGCAACCAGAGAATAGCGTGAGTTGCCATTCTCAAAAGGAGAAAGTTATGAATAAAAAGAGAGCAGATGCCATTTTAGATAATTTATCAAGAATGGAAATTTCAAAGGGGGAACAAAATATCATTGTCAAAGCAATAAATGATGTTAATGAGAGTAAAATACAAAAGAAAGTAGTAGAAGAAGCGTATCGTTATGCGTTGTTTGTAAGTTCAGGTACTGAGAAGACGCGTAGGGGAAATAGATGCTTAGCTAGTTTAAAAAATAGCTGTTTAGCATACGCAGAAGTTGTTAATAAAGATAATACTAAATAATTAAGGGCTTAGGCTCTTATTTTAGTATTATATTATAATTAAGTTGTATTTGATTGCATTAAGATCTTAGAAATGATATAATAAGGCTATAATAGAAAGGAGTATGAATATGAGTAAGAGTATTAAAAAATCATTGTTAACCTTCGTGGGAATAATGCTTATAGCGTGTGTGGCTATAGTATTTTCTGCTTGTGGCGATGATGAGAATAAAAATCAAAATCCTTCAAGTTTTAATGTGACTTGTCAAGACGGAGAATGGTATGACATATCTACAACATCGGTGATAGTACCAGCAGGAGATACGGTTACTGTCACAGTTGAGACCGAGCCATTCGTCCAAGTTGATAAAGTTTACGCAAATAGTACAGAATGTACTGTAGGAGAAACTGCAGGGCAGTACACATTTGTAATGCCAGCAGAAGATGTAACTATCACTGCCACAGTAGTAGATGCCCCTGAAATTTTGATTGCCAATTATGGTATGGGATGGACATATGCTCCAGACCAAATAGCCGTGGCACAAGATGGGGATAGTGCTTTTTTGGCTAACCAAGAGTTTAGAATGACATTTGGTGGTCCACAAGGGTTTATCACGAATAACACTAATGAAGAAGGCTTATTGAATGTAGAAGTTTATTCTACAAATCAAGATGTTATACCTAATGACGCAATCTCTAGAGCAAGTGCTGACAGCACTTCAGGGGGTTCATTGGTGACAACTGCTAGTTTTGAAATTGATTTAACACAAGTAAATGTTGGGACTACGACAATCATCTTTGAAGATACGCAGAAAAGTCGTATTATTTCAAAAACTGTAGAAGTTAAGCCGTATGGAGAAGCACATAATGGCGAACTTTGGACAGTATCTATTACATTAGATATGTCAGACCTTGAAGGGACTGATTACCAAGATAAAAATTTCCGTGTATTTTTCACTGATAGTATAGCAGATAACGAGTATGTTTATGGAAGCGATTATGCACAAACTCAGTTTTTTGATTTTACTTGGGCAGATTTAGTGAATGGGGAAATAACTTTTGAATTCAAATACAATCCAGAACATAACTTTGATGTCAGTGTAGCATATCAATATTGGGTAGATAGATTTGATGATTATCGCTACAATAATTTTACTATAGTAAGCGGGGCAGAAGATGACGGAACAATTTCATTTGATAATGATGAGGATAGTGCTAAAGTGAGATTTGATGATTCGAATTTGGCAGCGGAAATAGAATAAATTAAATATTTAAAGGGATGCAATCAGTGAAGTGAGCCCCATTTTGCCATTGTAAAAAAGGACTTAGGAAGAAATTATAATTTCTTCCTAATTTTTTTGTATTAAACTTATACTTAAAAGTTGCTTGCATTTAACTGGGTATTTGTGTATTCTCAAAAACATAATTAAGGTTAGTGTAAAAGTTGCCTTGACAAATATTAGAAATTAAATTATACTTATTAAAATAAGGAGTTTAGATTGGAAGATAATAAAGTAATAATTAGAGCCCAAGGGATACGACTATTAAGTGCAATCACACCATTTATACTAGCAATATTACTTTTTGTTTTAGTCATTGTCGTAGTTGCTATAAATCAATATGCGGGGATGTGGGTAACTATACCTTTATTTAGTTTATTGGCTATTGTGGTATTGTGTGAATTGATTAGAACAATCAAAAATTCTAAAATTATCTTTGTGGATAACAAAATGAAATATCTCGGCAATTTGTCTATATTCAATAAAATAATGCTCAGTAAAAAAGTGTTGTTCCCAGAATTTGAAATAGTGTGTAGCGAAATTAAAGAATATAAAGTCAGTAAATATTTTATAGAATTTATATTGGTTGATACATCAAAAATAGGCTTTATGACCTATATGTTTAGCAAGAAGCAAATACAACAAATTTTACAAGAAATAACTCTTCGTAGTGACTCCCCATTTCAAAACAATACTTTATAAATTAAGTAAAAATAATTATACATAAATAAAAGAGAGTTGACAAAAGGATAGCATAGATGATACAATAAAAATACATTATGTGAAATTCATAAATGTATAACTTGCAATGGAGTGGGCGAACCTTTGAGGGTTTAGACCCATATTAAATTG
>CALWAB010000108.1 GCA_944372745.1 uncultured Clostridia bacterium
CATAAATTGTATAACTTTGATTGTTAAAATTTGTGCAATTTAATGTTAAGGTTAAATTTATTTCTAACGATTGCCAATGAGCTACTAATGTATTAGGCACACTACTCCACAAACTTTCATCTTGTATGATTTGTCCGTCCGCAGTTATATATTGTGTATTTCCACTATAGTAACCTAAAAAATTATAGCCTTGCAGTGTAGGTATCGTCACACTTGTGGTAGTAGGCAAACTTTCAGATGCAAACTTATAAATAGCCTCCGTTCCACCAGTTCCTGATGCTTTGTCTAGTGTTATGCTGCTGGCATCTTCCCATACGGCAGTCAAAGAACTTCCAATTTGATGAAACGATAAACCTGTGTCAACATCTATGTCTAACAAATTTGAATCTAGAACGTCGATAGAAGTTACATTACTACTATCTCCATATTCAAACCCCACAAATTTTCTGTTTGATGTGTTGTAGTTCGACATCTTATCTACAATATCTGATAGGTCTATATTTGTAATTTCTGAATCAAAATCATAACCCCACCAATAAGTTGCCAACGCAACAAATAAAATGACTGAATCACTGTTACTGCTTTCTGTTCCTTTGTACAACTCGCTGCTTGAGTTAGATCCACCATCAATAAGATAAGTGACTTCTACAGAAATTAAGTTCATAGAAGTTTGTTCAGTATTAAAGTTGGTGTAAATCGCAATTCCATATTGTGTACCGTCAGGTGCCGCTTCCACCTTATCAGGTGTCCATGATAAAAAATTTACTAGTAATAACATTAGAATCGCTAATAACAGTACGTAAAAATAAATGATGTATATATGACATCTACTTGATTTGTTTTTGACGTAGATTTTCCTTTTTAAATTATTAACTGCCATATTTTCTCCTTTTCTCCTATTTCGATTTTTTAATTTTTTTTATGAGCATTTTATCAATAATTTGAAGGTTTAATGTATAAAAAGTCTAGAAACTCAACATAATTATAGTAAAAAATATAAAGAAAGTCAACTATTTTATTGAGAAAATTGACTTTTTGAATGTTTATATTTTAAACTAACACTATGAATAAAAGATTTGAAAAATTGATTGAATATCGAAAATTAAGAGGCTATACCCAAAAGCGCATGGCGGAATTTATGAATATATGTACCCCTACTTACACTGGATGGGAAACTGGTTTATCTAAGCCTGATATATATGAATTAAAGAAATTAGCAGAGATATTGCACACTACAACAGATAGCCTACTTGATGAAACCCCTATTTCTCAAGAAATTATATCAAGTGCTGAAAATTCTGTTTTCAAAATGCAATTAACTCCAAAACAAGTAGATTCAATTAAAGAAACTATTGACATATTAAATTTAGTTTTAAAAAATAAGTCATAAAAATATTAATTTATGTAGTGAGTTACCAAAATATATTTTAATAATAACATATAAAGCCGACAAAAACTTTGTTGGCTTTTTGTATTTGTTAACAGAGAAATTGACACAAATACGCATCATAAACGCAAATATTTTTTTATTTATCTTAATATATAGCATTATATTTCATATACCTTAAAAAACTGAATAACAAATTGAGTTTCTATTTTATAAAATATAAACTTAGAAGTTTTTATTTACGAGTTCAATCACAAAAAAATGTTTTATAATATGACAACAAAAACTGACTTAGCATATTAACACAATTTAATGGTTTTGCATAAATAATGTGGGAGTTTTTATGAGAAAATTGCGATTGATTTGTGAAAACAGTTTACCATTTGTGAGTATTGCAAGTGCTACAATGGCAAAAATTTTAGCTATCGCTTTGCAACCACTTAACATTGCCATTTGGGTGCTAAACCTTGCACTTCTTTTAACAATGATAGGTAAAAAAGACCAATAATTTTCTTAAACATAAACTCAAAAATTAATTTCAATAATAACAAATAAATAACTTTAAATTTGTTTTTATTTTAACACTACAAAAAAATATAAAGGGAAAGTAACCCACATAAAAATACTACTTATTTATGCCCCATTGTGATTTACATTTAACTAGCTATAACTTAACATTTTTTCAATTTTATAAGAACAGAGAGTCCCAAATACTTTATTTTCTACCACGCACAAAAGATAATCTATTTTTAAATTAATATAAAAATTCATTACATACATTAAAACAATAAGATTAAAGACATTTATTAATAAATTAGAAATATTGACATATCTTAAAATACATTCATACATTATTACAATAAAGGTGGTTTTTTATGGCTTTTGGCAATGAAGAAGATTTTAAATACTTACAAATTTTAGACGATAATTCAAACAATAAAATTTTTGGCGATGATAATGATTTTAAGGTAGTACTTGCTCAAAATGTGGAAACTTTTACTCCATTTGGGAATATTAACGATTTTCAATCAATTATTGCAAATGATACCCAAATTTCAAATTCAAATAAAAGCAATAATGTAAATTTTGGCGAACAAACAACAGGTATTACTCAAAACAATTTACCATTCGGCAATGAAGCATCATTTATAAGTACAGTCAATATAACTACTGCCCCTATGCCCTTTGGCAATGATGATGATTTCATTTATCTCAGCACAGACATATCATACGATGCACAAGAATTGCTTGCTTTATATCACGAACAACAAGTACAAAGTGCGGGGTTTTCTCAGCGTGACTGTGGCAGGATAGATATAGGCAATATGTATGCATCATATGAGATACAGCGTCCTTGTGACCGCGGGCATCAATTATATTCACGCTTTTGTCCTTGTGACAAAGGAGACAAAGGGGGTTGTAACCATCGCCCTACTCTGCATCACTCATCCACATGTAAACCCAATAAACCTGAGGCGTGCAAATTATCAAGAAAAATTTATCAACAAATAATGTTTGCATCATCAAAGGTGGCATTTTTAATTACTTGTGCACCTTGCCAACACATTGCAAATGAATTAGTTGACATTAAAAAAACGCTTGATACCCTTAGCATATCAATGCTGGCAATCACGCGTGAAATTTGTCATAGCGAACCTATTTTTATGCACGGGAATGAAAACGAAGATAATGATTTTTATGAAGGTATAGACAATGTCATTAAACTTCTATCAATAATAATACAAAATATACTACATCTACAAAAAATGCCAGAAAGCAAGTGTGTAGAAAATGCACTAGTACTACTCGCTTTTGGCATAATTACGCAACAAAATAGATTAATTGCTTTGTGTAGATAATTATTCTAATTTTTGCATTTGAAGGTAACGAATCGTTCCCTTCACTCTTTTGCTTATATATGGAATTTCATCCCCTAAATATAAAAGGGGAACTACCCGTTCCCATTCACTCTTTAGAGGTGGATTACACCACCAAGGAGTAGCCTTTGGTTAATGCACTGTGGCGTTAGTGATGAGTGGGCTAGTACTACAAACCAAGACCATAGGTGCAGGACGCTGTCCTGCTCTAGGGTTTCAGGGGATGAAATCCCCTAGAAAATCAATACACAGTCTAAAAAACTTATACTAATTCTAGTATAAGTTTTTTAAAAATTACTTATTAATTTGTGTTTAATAATTATAATTAAGGTATAATAATTAAAATTGCAAATATAAATGTATTACACTATTACATTGACTATGCGGTCAACAACTGCAATAACTTTCTTTGGTTCGCCAAATTTAGCCACTTCTGGCGATTTGCGTGCCATTTCTTCAAGTTTATCTGCACTCGTTCCGCGTGGCACTACTATTCTATCCCTAATTTTGCCATTGACTTGCACGACAATTTCAATTTCATCTGAAACGGCTTTCTCTGGGTCATAGGTTGGCCAAGTTGAATATGCTATGCTCTCTTTCTCTCCCATCATTTGCCACAATTCTTCTGTAACAAAAGGTATTATTGGATTGAGTAATTTAAGCAAATTCTTAGCGTATTCTAATGGGAAAATTTGTTCCTTATACACTGCATTGACAAATATCATTATTTGGCTTATTGCAGTATTAAAATATAATTTTTCATAGTCATCTGTAACCTTTTTAACAGTTTGATGATAAACAAGTTCAAGGTTTTTATTTTCTTTATCTATAATTTTATTTTCACTTGTATAAAGACGCCATACACGCTCTATAAAACGCCTTGCTCCGTCTACGCCATTGTCATTCCAAGGCTTAGCATCTTGGATAGGCCCTAAGAACATTTCAAATAGACGCAATGTATCTGCGCCATGAGAATTTACAATAGTATCTGGATTTACAACATTGCCCTTGCTCTTGCTCATTTTTTCAGAGTTTGAACCTAATATCATACCTTGGTGGACAAGTTTTTTGAATGGCTCTGCAACTGGCGAAATGTCTTTATCGTAAAGATAATTATTCCACATTCTTGAGTACAACAAATGTCCCACAGCGTGTTCTGCTCCACCAATATATAGGTCGACAGGCATCCAATGTTTTAACAACTCATAATCTGCAATGCAATCGTCATTTTGTGGGTCAATGTATCTTAAGAAATACCAACTAGATGCAGCACTGCCTGGCATTGTGCTTGTTTCTCTCACTCCGTGCTTTCCGTTAATTTCGACATTCTTCCATTCGGTCGCGTTGTCTAGTGGTGCTTTACCATTATGTGGTTTATAATCTTGAAGCACTGGCAATTCAAGTGGCAAATTCTTCTCAAGTTCTATAGTGCCGTCATCCATATAGATTACAGGCATTGGTTCGCCCCAATAGCGTTGGCGTGCAAATATCCAATCACGCATTTTGTATGTCGTTTTGCCCTTGCCAATGCCTTGCTCCTCAATCCATTCAATAGCTTTCTTTATACCATCTTCTTTATTTAATCCATTTAGGTAACCAGAATTTATGTGTATGCCATCTCCTTCAAATGCTTCTTTTGAGATATCCCCACCTGCCAATACTTCTACAATAGGCAAATTATATTTTTTAGCGAAAGCATAATCTCTACTATCGTGTGCTGGCACTGCCATAATAGCACCTGTACCATAAGAAACCATTACATAATCGGCAATATAAATAGGCAATTTAGCATTATTCATAGGATTAATGGCATAAGCACCAGTGAACACGCCTGTTTTGTCCTTATTCAAATCTGTACGCTGTATATCGGTCATACTCTCACAACGCTTAATATAATTCTCAATCTCTTCCTTTTGTTCAGCAGTTGTTATATCACGCACAAGTGGATGTTCTGGAGCAAGTACACAGTATGTCGCACCAAACATTGTGTCTGGACGAGTGGTAAATATTGTAAACTTATAATCTGTTCCGTCCACTTTGAAATCTACTTCCGCACCTTCACTCTTGCCTATCCAATTTCTTTGAATTTCTTTAGTAGATTTAGGCCAATCTAAGTCATCAAGTTGATTTAAAAATCTGTCACAATAATTCGTGATTTTGATAACCCACTGTTTCATATTTTTCTTAACTACAGGAAAACCACCGCGTTCAGACTTTCCGTCAATGACTTCGTCATTGGCAAGCACAGTCCCAAGTTCTTCACACCAATTTACAGGCATATCTTTGTACACCGCTAAATTATCACGATACAAATTCTCGAATATCCACTGCGTCCACTTATAATACTTAGGGTCACAAGTAGACAATTCTTTTGACCAATCAAAAGAAAGCCCTAAATTCTTAAGTTGCTTTTTAAAATTCTCAATATTGTGATTTGTAAATGTGTCAGGATGATTGCCTGTCTTAATGGCGTACTGTTCTGCTGGCAAACCGAATGAATCAAACCCCATCGGGTGTAATACATTATAGCCCTGCATTCTCTTCATTCTAGCCACCGCATCAGATGCTGTATAGCCTTCTACATGCCCCACATGAAGCCCTTCGCCAGACGGATAAGGGAACATATCTAGTACATAAAATTTCGGCTTAGAAAAGTCGCGAATATCAGTATAAAAAGTATTGTGTTCTTGCCAATATTTTTTCCATTTTTCTTCTATTTCTCTATGATTATAATCCATTTGTAAATCACTCCATAAATAAAACTTTATGTGATTATTATAACATAAATAAGACATAAATTACAAGTAAATAATTTAATATTTTATATATGACCTAACTAACCTTTTATTTGGGTTTAAAAACTTTTAAAATAACGATTAATAAATAATTATTGATTTATTAATCTATAACTTCTTACCTTTAAATTAATAACAAATATTCCGCAAAAAAACATATTGGAAAATTCCAATATGTTTTTTGTTTATTTAAGATTATTTCTACTATCTTTTAATTTCTTAGCAGATTCTTTTACATCTGACTTCAATTCTTTTTCTGTTCTATTTCCTTTTCTTGTCGTATAAGTAGCTGTATCCCTAGCTTGTTTTTTAGCTTCTTTTGGTTTCATTCCGCCTTTCACAAGTTTTTGAGTCTCAGCTTTTTGTGCACTACCTACTTCTCCGTAAGCATGCCTATCCCCTCGATATTCTTTT
>CALWAB010000109.1 GCA_944372745.1 uncultured Clostridia bacterium
CCATTGCTCATTGTAGGTAAATCAATATTAATTTCATTTCCATATTGCACTTCTTCGGTGATTGATTGATAGGAAAGGGTGTTATTAGGTACTTCCCATTTTGCATATACAGTCATTAATATTTCAAACCTATAAAGTTTTCCGCCATTGTCTGAGAAAAGATTATCAGAGTAATTATTGAATCCGCTTTCATTAAATAGCCCATCACGATAAGTCAAGTAGTGTCCATTTTCATCTTTGCTAATTTCACTTGAAAATGTGTCATTACTATAGAATCCTGCAAAATCATAATTTAACTTTTTAGGCGTGTCTAGATAAATTTTGTTATCAGTTTGATAGATATATGAAGTAGAGGTCATAGTATCATCAGTAAAATAACCGCCGTCTAAATCGTAAATGATGTATGTTTCATAGGTTCTTGTATCAGTAATAGTTAAATTAAAATTGTATGTAACGGAAGCATTTAAAGTGGTATTTTTTAGCGTTATTGTGCCTGTTATATTCGGCGTCCCATAACAAAATACATAAAGTTTACCATTTGCAAAATTGCCATTGCTAGCACCTGTATAACTTGTACTGTTTTGACTTAAATGGAAGCCTGTGCCAGATGCAGAATAACTATTAATTTGACTATATGAAGAAAATTCTAACATAATTAGGAAACCTTCATCATCCGTAGCCAATTCAAAATCTGTAGTATTATTATTGTAACTATTAAAATTATACAAATAAGGTTCACTATAATTTGAGCCAATAGTAGTATGTTCTGCGTTTTTGTATTCTAATTGACGGAAAATAACGCTTCCTATTTCTAACCCATTGAAAACAAAAATTTCTTTATATACTGAATTATCTACAACTGAATCATTATTGAAATCAAAGTCAATTCTCAATACATAAGTACCTGCATCTGTAGAATTATCACGAGAGTCAACATCTATTGTGTGATTATTTTCATCAACTTTGAGTGTAAAATTGGCATAAGATTCATTGCCTTTGTCGACAAAATAAGCATTTACATCATAATCACTATAAGTAGATGAATATGTATAAGTTAAATCTATGTCTTGGTTTGTATAAAATAAATTCTTTTGTGCGACAGTATTAGGGGTCGTGTCGACATTACTTGTATAAGCGAATTTCCCAACATAATTATTTGTGAAGGCAGAATTAGAATCTGTGATTGTGACATCTGATTCTGCTTGACTACTTGAAAAAGTCAAACCATACATACTCTCTAATGATGCTTCATCATAGGGCATATAGAATATGCCGTGATTTCCCCAAGTATTACCATAAGAATTGAGTACTATCCAAGCACCTGTGTGAGTATTGCCATTTTCGATATAAGTGAAATTATCATCCCAACCAATGATAGTGACGCCATGGTTGACTGTCTGGTCTACGGAATTAAAGTATAATGTATAGCCATTATAGGCAATTTCGTTTGCATAAACTGAAACTGTAATAGCACTTTCTGTCATTAAATGCTGTTTCATTGACGCAATAATGGTATCTCTTTGAGAACTGTATTCAGCAGAATTGTAATTTTTAAAGTTTACATACAATATTGTTTTGGGAAGTTTAAAACTATAATCTTTAATCGTTTCATACATATCTGAGTAATTAGAACTATTAATTCCAAATATGTTCTCATAAGGTAAATCAGTTTCTAGTACAACTCCATATTGAGCGTACAAATTATCCCAATAATACATATTCCCGCCAGCGCCAATGACATAACTTGAATTTAGAAATTTATTAGTGATGCCGTTGTATGCGTCAGCCAAGTCATAATATTCCCCATATTCACGAGCGAGAAGTGACTCAAGAACTGTATTGGCAGAAAAATTCCAGCACAAACCCATAGTAGATTGGTTTTGTGTAAAAATAGCCACTTCATCTCTTAGGCAGTAATAGTTAGGTGTGGTGGTATTAGTTAAACTAGCTTCCACACTCTGTTCATTTAATGCGAACTGTTGTTCAGTAGTCATAACCTCAACGCCGTCAATGGTTGTAGTCGGCGAAGATGCCTCTAATACGATTTGCATTTTATTTGTGTTTAAATATAATGTGGCAACTATGCCAACCGAAAGAATAATAAATGCAATAAAAAATACTCTTATACTCTTCATACTATAGTATTTCATAAATATATTGTATCATATCTAATAATTTTGTCAAAATAAATTGGAGTATAAAAACTTTAAAAAAAAATTACAAAAAACGAAGTTTTGTGTGTAAAATTAACAAATATTTTTATAGGGCGTCAAAATTCTTTACAAAAGTATTTTTATTTAGTATAATTTATTATTAAATGGGGTGATAGTATGAAATGTATATTTTGTGGTTGTGAAGAAAGTAAGGTGTTAGATTCTAGAAATACGGACGAAATGAATGCGATTCGCCGTAGACGCGAATGTGTGAAATGTGGCAAGCGTTTCACTACTTATGAAACGATTGAAACTTCTCCAATTTTGGTTATAAAATCAGACAATTCAAGACAATTATTTTCTCGCGAAAAAATTTTAAATGGACTTGTAAAGGCGTGTGAAAAAAGGCCTGTCACTTCTCAAGATATGGAAATGATAGTAAATAAGGTGGAAAGAATGGTGCATAACCACCCAACGCAAGAAGTCAAATCTAGTGAGATAGGGGAAACCGTTATGAACGAACTCAAGAAGATTGACGAAGTGGCTTATGTGCGTTTTGCATCAGTTTATAAGCGTTTTAAGGACATAGACAATTTCGTAGAATTTTTACACGACTTTGAAGACGCCATTCGTCGCAATTAGAAAAAACAAATTTTGTGTTGTTGTAATATAAAATAATGCCTTTAGATAAAAATACCTTTGTGTTTTCACAAAGGCATTTTTTGTATGCTATTTAAAAATGTTATATAAAATGCATTTAATAAATTTCTAAGTCGTCACTCAAAAATATTGGGTCATCAAAGAATTGAGCAGGCGTCATATCTAAACCTTTGATAATTTGCATCACAGTTTTAAGATTGACACTATTATTTCTAGCACTCATGAGAGTTTTCATTGTGTTGTGTGGAATTGCAGTTATTTTTTCTAATCTATATTGAGATAAGTTTTTCTCTTTTAAAATTTTACTTATTCTCATAGCAACCGCTGTACTTATTGTCATTAATTCTCCTAGGTTGTTTTTACAACTGTATTGTATCAAATAAAATTTTTGACATAAGGACATATTTACAACCCTAAATGCTTTGATTTTTTCTTCAATTGTGTTATTATGGGTGTATATACAACCATAAGGAGAAATAAAATGAATAAAGAGAATACAATTTAGTTAAGTGGGGTGGGTAATTCTCTCAAAACTTAAATAAAAAAATGCTTTTTGTAATTAACAAAAAGCATAGTTTTATAATTATATATTTATATTTAGAAATCAAAATCGTCAAATCCGCCACTGCTTGCTTGTTTTAGAACAATCTTATTTCTTGCTTCAATGTCATAATGAATTCTTGCTTCATCTAGCGTCATAGAAGGTGAGTACTCAATAGGCATAGGTGTCATATTGTAGAATTTCTTAGCATTGTAGCAAGGTGTCATCTTGACTTTAACAGGATTTTCGTGATACATTTTTACAATAACTGTGTCTTTAGGCAACAACTCAAGTTCTTCAGGATAAATAAGTGGACGAGAAGTTTCGCTTGTAGACTCACTCTTACTGTCTTTTTCACCTTTAGTTTTAGATGTAGTCTTAACAGTAATGTTACCACACATCTTGGAGAATTCTTCCTTAGTCTTTTGGTCTGTCGTACCGATAAACACTTGAATATTACAGTTTGTACGCACAATGTCAGCCACTTTGTCTCCATAAATGTTGTTAAGTTGTGTATAACTTTGCACAACTAGAATCATAAAGATACCACGCGAACGACCGACAGTGATAATTCTATCAAGTAGATTAATCTTAGGCAAGTTACCAAATTCGTCCATAACAAAGTATGTATTTCTTGATAATTTTCTGTCGCATTTTGTGTTCTTGTTTGCAAGTTCAATGAGAATTTTATAAAGTTGTGTAATACAAAGTGTTGCAATGCCGTGTCTAGTTTGTTTTTCATCAGGAATAATGATGAAGAATGCAGTAGGTTTGTCGTCAAACTTTTCAAATTCCATTTCGTCAGCACTTGTCGCATAACAAATACCCATATCAGAAAGCAAACCAAGTTTTGTTGATAAGACACTGACATAAGATTTAGCAGTATTAGCAGCAGCCCCAACGACAGTATTAGCAAGTTGTGGGACTTCTGAGAATTTGTCTCTACCTTCACAAAGGTATTTTTTCAAAGTTTTAAATTGGTCATCAGGGTCAAGGTCGCGGTAGAATACAATTTTACCGAAGTTGTAAAGTGTAAATTTGTCACGCGTCATATTGCATCTAGGGTCTGCACTATCTTCAAGCATTGCATATAGTACTGATTGTGCAAAGCCTTGTGCACCCATTTCCCAAGAAGGGTCGTTTTGGTTTTCTACAGGAATCAGCGTCATTGCAATATCTTTTAAATCTTCTTGAGCGTCAGAAATTAAAACCTTTTTGAATGACATAACATCATTCATAAGGGAAGGTTTGTCAGGATATGCTACACCATTAAATTCGTACCATTCTTCGCCATAAGAAGACCTGTCATTAGAAGATAGGGTGAGAGTGTTGGTTTTGCTTAATGGCTCTTTGTGAACCTTTATCTCATCTTCAATGTGTTGTGCTCTTTGATAAATGTCATAAGCACGCCCCATAGGATTCCAACGAGTGGATGAGAATACATCACGCAAGTTTAATACTTTTACATTGTAGCCCTTTAACTTCAATTTATGTGCGTGATTTGCATACAATTCGCCTTTAGGGTCGGTAATAATCAAAGACGGCTTGCTCTTTGTCTCAGGCATAATCTGCAAGAATGGGTCAACATACATAGTTGTCTTACCACTACCTGTAGTACCTATAACCATTGTGTGAATAGGTTTACGAAGATTGACATGAAGATTATTGCCCTTAACTTCCGCACGCACTACAATACCATCATTTACTTTGTTTAGTGGGTTATATAGTGAATATGTCGTAATGCGGTTAAGTTCTTTAATGTCAAGAAATTTTGAATCAAAGAATTGTTTATTATTGTTGTCTGCTTTTTCTTTTTTAGTTCCCATAAGTATATTTTTACCTTTCATAGATTCATTGAGAACATAACAAAAGAATAGTAGCATTAACACGCCCCAAATACCAAGCGTAATGCTATTTGACATTGCTTCTTGGCTAAAAGATACTGTTTGTTCAGTGATAAGTCCACCAACGATAACTGCTAGTACAAAACCGCCAGCGGCGACTAAAATAATTTTTATAATTGCTTTTAATATACCAGGCATTTATTTTTCTCCTTATTGTAGTTTACATTTATTATATCACAATTTATAAATATAACAATTAAATTTAATCATATAATTTAAATTTTTTGTCTTATATATAAATAATGCAGGGCAATAGGGTGTAAGTAAATATATTTTTGTTTGCAATTTCTATACCTTATTAATATATATGGCATTTTACAATAGAGCTATTAGAAAAGGTGCAGGCAAAAATTGGCAGAAGGGATGAAATAAAAAAGAATATGCAAATATGTACAAATGTTAAAAAAAGTAAAAAATTTTGCAATAAGGTATCAAAAGTGTTTGATTAATTTTATTTGTTTGTGGTATAATGAAATCGTTATAGTCATAGACTTAAAAGTTCAAAATGCAAAAAATAGGCATTAAGTTGTCAAAAATTTCAAGTAAAGCATAAAAATTAATACTTATGCAACTTGTTTTGGCATTTTTTATTAGATGCCATAGAAACATTAGCAAAACTAATGTAAAAAGAGCCAATGATAAAAAAATTGTCAAAAAAAGTAAAAAAAATTGAAAAATGTGCTATATTTTATTTGCTTTTGTCTAATAATAATGCTATAATGAATCTCGAAAGATGTTTTTGTATAATTTTTTCGTTTGTGCAAAACATATCTTAGAAACGATTTTAATGGAGGAAATTTTAATGTCAGGACTAGGACTAATTAACATCATTTCTCAACTTAATGTTTATCAATTTGAAGATGGTAGTCAGTGGGAATTTTTGAACCCAGTTTTGGAAGTGCTTGGTGCAGCACTTATCCCTATCTTGATTTTGGTTGGCACAGCGGGAATGATTTATGCAATAGTTTTGGGTGTAAAGTTGGCTAGAGCAGAAACAACAGACCAAAGAGACGAAGCTAAGAAACGCCTTATCAACGCTATTATTGCGTTAGTCGTTATGATTG
>CALWAB010000110.1 GCA_944372745.1 uncultured Clostridia bacterium
ACACTAAAATATGCCTTTGAGTGATTGATATCTGGTGGCAATATGGCTATTTTTTGTTTTTTAGCAAATGCTGTATATGTCTTAATTTCATCAGAGTTAAAAATTCTATTATTCAATACTGAAGCAATAAATTCCACTTCGTGATATGTACGCAAATATGCGGTTTGATACGCAAGGTAAGCGTAAGCAGCAGCGTGCGACTTATTGAAAGCGTAACTTGCAAAACTTTCCATTTCTGCAAATACTTGTTCTGCCACTTCCTTCGGTACACCCTTTGACAACGCCCCCGGTATACTCTTTTTACCTGTAGGGTCTTGCCAACCGTTGATAAATTTCTCTTTTTCAAGAGCCATTTTATCCTTTTTCTTTTTACTCATTATACGACGCACATTGTCCGCTTGCCCTAATGAATACCCACCCATATCTTGGAAAATTCTCATAACTTGTTCTTGATATACAATACATCCGTAAGTGGCTTTAAGCGTATCTTCTAGAATTGGGTGTGCATACTTAATAGATTCAGGATTGTGCTTATTGTGAACATATCTAGGAATGCTATCCATAGGACCTGGTCTATATAATGAAATTCCCGCTATGATATCTTCTAGATTACTTGGCTTAAGTTCACGCATAAAGTTTTTCATACCACCACTTTCAAGCTGGAACACTGCATCGGTATTACCTGTACCTATAAGTTCATATACCTTTGGGTCATCATATTGACATTTGTCAAAGTTTATTTCTATCCCTTTATCTTCTTTGACATATTGAATTGCTAAATTTATATCTGTAAGTGTTCTTAAGCCCAAGAAATCCATTTTCAATAATCCCAAGGACTCAAGTTCTATCATATCGTGCTGAGTAGTGATATCTTCGCCATTTCTAGCACAAGCGACATATTCGTCCACTCTCTCAGGTGCAATCAACACACCTGCTGCGTGAATACTCGTATTTCTAGGGCAACCTTCTAGTTTGACCGCTAAATCCACTATTCTTTTTATCTCTGGGTCATTCTCATACACCTGTCTAAGTTCAGGAATAATGTATTTATCATTTTCAGGTTTACCAGTCAAACCAAAATAATGCCTCAAAATTGGCGGGTGTGCTATGCCTTCTGGCAATTTATTTGGTATAAGTTTTGTAATCTTATCTACTTGTGAATAAGGCATACCCAATACACGCGCGACATCACGAATGGCATTTTTCGCTGCCATTGTACCGAAAGTGACAATAAATGATACATTATTCTCGCCATACTTTCGCTTACAATATTCGTACACTTCTAGACGGCGGTCGACAGAGAAGTCGACATCAAAGTCGGGCATTGATACACGCTCTTTATTGATGAAACGCTCAAAAAGTAAGTCATAACGCAAAGGTTCAATCTGCGTGATACCCATACAGTATGCAACTATTGAACCTGCACCTGAACCACGCCCCGGACCGACTCCTATTCCATTCTCGCGTGCAAAGTTTACATAGTCCCAAACAACCAAGAAGTATTCGACAAAGCCTTGACTGTGAATTGTCTCAAGTTCCATTTCTACCCTTTCGCGAATTTTAGGCGTAATGACATCGTACTTCTCTTTTAATCCTTTCTCCGTGAGATAACGCATATATTCAAAAGGTTCCATTCCATTAGGTGGTACATACTTAGGAATATAGTTTTCATTCGCTGGCAATACATATTTAGGGTCAATATTAGGTATATCACTATGTGCTTTAGAGCGGATGACGACATCACACTTGTCGGCAATCTCTAGCGTTCTATTGAGTGCTTCTTCATAATTTGGCAATGCTTCGAGCATTTCTTCATAAGTCTTCAAATAAAATTCGTGTTCAGGCATTCTCATTCTATTTTGGTCTTCCATTTGTTTGCCTGTTTGCACGCAAAGAAGCACATCTTGCGTTTCCCAATCTTCTTTATTTAAATAATGCACATCGTTTGTCGCCACAAGTGGAATACCTGTCTCACGAGAAATGCGTGCGAGTCCTTTATTTACTATTTGCTGTTCTGGTATGCCATGATTTTGTAATTCGAGATAAAAATCGCCTTCTTCAAACATATCTCTCATCATAAGGGCAACTTTTTTCGCTTCTTCATAGTTGTCTTGAATGAGCAACTGCGGTATATGCCCCGCTAAGCACGCAGATAGACATATTAAGCCTTCGCTATGTTCTCTCAAACAATTATAATCTATTCTAGGCTTATAATAAAATCCATCTATGTATGCGGTCGAATTGAGTTTGATAAGGTTTTTGTATCCTTGATTATTCTTTGCCAACAAAATTAAATGGTAATATTTAGATTTTGATACTTTATCAAAGCGGTCTTCACAAAGGTAAAATTCCGTCCCCAAGATTGGTTTGACGCCTTTTGAAAGGCATTTTTTGTAGAATTTCAACGCTCCATACATATTGCCGTGGTCTGTCATAGCCACCGCTGGCCAACCGCGTTCCGCTACCATATCAACTAATGGGTCAATACGAGCAATGCCATCAAGCAAACTGTATTCTGTATGTAGGTGCAAATGCACAAACGGTTTGCCCTTAGGTTTCGAAGTTTCTTCTATGTTTTCAGTTTTACTGCTTTCTTTTTTCTGTTCTACTTTTTGTTCTTTCTCAACTCTCGTGACTTTATCGTCTTGCATATCCACTTGCAGATTAGCAGTTAAATTCCCTATGACAGAATGATTGCATTCAAAATTCGGTATTTCTTCATCAGTTTGTTGCGATACCTCTTCTTGCTGTTGTGGTTCACTCAATTCTTCTTTTATCTTTTCAAATTCTATTTTGTCCACATTGTCTTGATTGTCCATTCTTTCTCCTATTCTGTGTGTATTTGGTCTGCTATTTCTATGATTTTTCTAAATCTATGGTTGATGCCACTCTTTGTTAGTGGTGGGTCTGTGAGTTTAACAAGTTCTTCAAATGACGCTTCTGGGTTTGCTAAACGCAATAGGCACAAATCTTGTAAATGTTCTGGCAAATTTTCAATACCTATTGTCCTATTGATTTTGGAAATGGCATTAATTTGTTTCATAGATGCGTCTACCGATTTAGATATATTGGCACACGCACAATTTAATTGTCTATTTAGATTGTTGCGAACTTGCCTGATTGCCAATTCATTTTGAAGCACCAATACCGCATTACTTGCCCCGACAAGTGCGAGTAAATCACTTATGGCATCAATTTCTTTTAAATAACAAGCCACATTGTACTTTCTAACCGTCATTTTGAGATTTATATTGAATTCACTCATTATATGTATAAAGTCTTTCGCAAAAGTTTCATTATCAAAAACAAACTCCAAGTGGTAGCCCCCGCGATGCTTTTTTACGCTGTCTATTTCGTCTATTGTGATATTAGCACTAGCACAACCTAAAAATGCTCCACGCACATAAGCACGCTGAGTATTTTCATCATTGACTACAAACCTTGATATTCCTGTGACTTTTTCCCACTTGTCAAATGTGTTCTTCCTTATGAGGTAACAATTTGTCAATATCTTAGTGGCAAGCTTGTCCTTGATTATTAAACTATAACGAATACTGTCTTTTCTAATTGTGTCTTGTGCTGAATCGCAATCAATTTTTTCGTAAAATAATGAATCTACTAAATTTACATAGCGTTCAGCAACTTGTGGTATTTCTGTAGAAATTTTTACATTATAACTATCTCCACCACGCTCTAATTGTCCACAAGTCTTTGTGAGTGCTGCAAGTTCGGCAATATTTTCAAAAGTCGAACCTAATGGTTGCTCTGCCACTTCCGCCTTAGCTCTTACTGAAAAAGACATAATTTTTTGACCCCCTTTTTAATATTCTAATATCAAATTATGTATTATAATGCTTAAATCAAATAGCTTTGTTGCATAATTTTTATAATCTAATATTGTATTTTAATTTTAAATAAAATTTAAAGATAATTTTTACATATCGCTAAATAATGATTTATTTAAATTTACTATTTTCTCAAGTGGTATTCCGTGTGACTTTGCAAATTCTATGCTTAATGCCACATCGCCCACTCTACTAGGTATGTGTGCATCAGAATTAGCCACAAAGTCGACGCCTGTCTCAAGCATATCATCCACTTCCTTTTGAGAAAAGAATATGCGTTTGCCATTGAGTTCTATTTTTGTACCACGCTCAACACACGCTTTAGCAATTTCCTTTACATTAACAAGTATACCATAATTTAAATGATTTACAAACTTTAAATCGTATCTATCAATACATCTCAAATATGCTAATGTATTTTTTTCAATCTTCTTTTCACTAGGTTTGAAAATTAAATTTGTGGCAGTAAATGACCACCAAGTAGCAAAGTTTTCATTGGAAGCTGATTTATGAAACCCCATTTGCAAAAAGTCTAATTGGTCCTTATATTCATCTATGTCAAGCAAACCTGAATACCCCATCAAATTACCTTCTAGTGCGTGATAAATTTTGATTTGTGGATAACGCTCTCTAAATAACTCAACTTGACGCTTCTGCAAATGAAAATTGGCAAGCGTGATACCACTAGCACGGTGCTTGAAAGCGTGGTCAGTAACTGCATACTCCTTTAGCCCCAGTTTAATTGCTTGTTGTATATTTTCCTCTAAAGTTCCTTCCCCATCGCTAAAGTTTGTATGTGTGTGATAATCTCCATATGGAACAAATTTTTTTTCTTCAACTACTGATACTTCAGTAGCAGTAGTCATTTTCCCTGTGTTATTATCATCTTCATATATTTCTATATTTTCAATTTTCTTCATCTACATCTCCTAAAAATTTCACTTCATATTGTAACATAATATTGTATTTTTTGCAAATTATGTGCCGTATTATTTTTAAAAGTTTGCAAATATCTTGACTTGTAGCATTTTTGAAATTGACAATATACCCAGAATGCACCTTCGATACCATTGCTCCGCCAATAGATAGTCCTTTGAGTCCACTATTTTGTATGAGTTTAGCAGGAGAAATATTTCCGCATTTTTTAAATGCACTGCCAAGACTTGGAAAACCGACATTTTGAGTGCTTCTTCGCCTATAAATATTATTATCCATTCTTGCTTCAATATTTGCACATTTATCGCTTTCTAAAATTAAATCAGCACAAATTATAAATTCACAATCTAAAATATTTGAAAATCTGTAATTAAAATCTAATGCATTAATATTTTTAGAAAAATACTTTAAATTATGAATACTTGCATTTTTCTTGATAATAATTTTATTAAAATTTAATTTGATTTTGTGTTTTATATTATTAATTTCACTTTCACTATTTATATGATATTTATATAGTCTACAATTTAATATTTGCTTTTGCATTTTTAAATTAATATTTTGTAAAATTTTATTTTTAATTTGACAAT